>JBGSVS010000620.1:0-2373 GCA_041752895.1 Tabrizicola sp. | reverse complement strand
TCTACTTCTGTCCGATGGCCGGGCGGCTGCGCGTCGCGGGCACGGTGGAACTTGGCGGGCTGACGCTGCCCCCCTCGCCCCACCGGATCGCGAAACTGGTTCAGGGCGCGCGGGCGTTCTTTCCCGACCTCCCCGCCCCGGACCGCGAATGGATGGGCTTTCGCCCGTCGATCCCCGACAGCCTGCCAGTGATCGGCCCCTCACGCGCGGGGGGCGAGGTGATCCACGCCTTCGGGCATGGGCATCTGGGGGTGACGCTGGCACCCGTCACTGCGCGGATGGTCGCGGGGATGATCGACGGCCATGCGTCGGGGGTGGACCCCGGGCCCTTCCGGCCTACCCGGTTCTGATCCGGTAAATCCACGCGACCCCTTGACCTTCCCATCATGGGAAGCCCCATATGCCTCTACGTCCCTGACCGACAGGAGGACGGACCATGACCGCGCATCCGAAAGAGCTGACCCTCGATTTGCCTATTCAGGGCATGACCTGCGCGTCCTGCGCGGGCCGGGTGGAACGCGCGCTGAAGGCCGTGCCGGGGGTCATTTCGGCCCGCGTCAACCTTGCGACCGAGCGGGCCGAGGTCGAGGGGACTGCCACGCCCGAGGCGTTGATCGGGGCGGTGCGGAAGGTTGGTTACTCGGTCCCCGCCCCGGCGCGGGAGCTGGTGATCGAGGGGATGACCTGCGCCTCTTGCGTGGCACGGGTGGAGCGAGCGCTGCAGGCGGTCCCGGGGGTGACCGGGGCGGTCGTCAATCTGGCGACGGAAAGTGCTCGGGTCGAAGGGGTGGCCGAGGCGGGGGCGCTTTTATCTGCGATCAAGGCTTCGGGCTACGGGGCGCGGGTTGCTTCGGCCACGGCCGAGTCCCCAAGCCTTCGCCGCGAGGAAGAAGCGCGTGGGCTGACCCGTGACCTGATACTCGCCGCCGCCCTGACCCTGCCGGTCTTCGTGCTGGAGATGGGCGGGCACATGATCCCGGCCTTTCATCACTGGGTGATGGACACCATCGGCCAGGGCACCAGCTGGCTGATCCAGTTCGCGCTGACGACGCTGGTGTTGGCCGGCCCCGGGCGGCGGTTCTTCCTGCGCGGCATTCCGGCGCTGCTGAAGGGTGCGCCCGACATGTCGTCGCTGGTGGCGGTGGGGTCGGGGGCGGCCTGGGCCTATTCGACGCTGGCGACCTTTGTCCCTGCGCTGCTGCCCCCCGGCACGGTCGCGGTCTATTTCGAGGCCGCCGCGATGATCGTCACGCTGATCCTTCTGGGCCGGCTTCTGGAAGCACGCGCCAAGGGGCGGTCATCGCAAGCCATCGCGCGGCTTGTGGCGCTGCAACCCGCTGTCGCTCATGTCCGGCGGGACGAGCAAAGCGTCGATGTGCCAGTGGCCGAGGTCCGGCCCGGCGATCTTCTGGACCTGCGTCCGGGCGAACGGGTGCCGGTGGATGGGCAGGTCGCCGAGGGGCACAGCTGGATCGACGAAAGCATGGTCACGGGCGAGCCTCTGCCGGTCGAGAAGCAGCCGGGTGACCGGGTCATCGGCGGGACGGTGAACCAGACCGGGGCGCTGGCGTTGCGGGCGGTGGCGGTCGGGGCAGACACGATGCTGGCGCGGATCATCCGGATGGTCGAGGCCGCGCAAGGCGGGAAACTCCCGATCCAGGCGCTGGTCGACCGGGTGACGCTGTGGTTCGTGCCCGTGGTGATGGGCCTTGCTGCGCTGACCTTCGCGGTCTGGCTGATCTTCGGCCCCGCGCCCGCGCTGCCGATGGCGCTGGTCAACGGCGTCGCGGTTCTGATCATCGCCTGCCCTTGCGCGATGGGTCTGGCAACGCCGGTGTCGATCCTTGTCGGCACCGGGCGGGGGGCGGAACTGGGCGTCCTTTTCCGCAAGGGCGAAGCGTTGCAGGCGCTGCAGGGGGTGACGGTCGTGGCCTTCGACAAGACCGGCACTCTGACCGAGGGCAAGCCGGTCTTGACCAGCTTTCACCCCGCCGAGGGCGAGACGAAGGACGTGCTGCTGCCGATCCTTGCCGCCGTCGAGGCGCAGTCGGAACATCCCGTCGCCCGCGCCATCGTGGCGGCCGCCGAGGGGATGTCTCTGCCTGCCGTTGACGGGTTCCTCGCCAAGCCCGGCCATGGGGTGTCGGCGCGGGTCGGGGGGATTGAGATCGCGCTGGGATCGGCGCGTGAGATGGGCAATCGGGGCATCGACGTCGCGGCGTTCCAGGCCGAGGCCGAACGGCTTGCCGACCGGGGCGAAAGCCCGCTTTACGCGGCGATCTTTTTCCTGGCGGGGCATGAGACGAGTGCCTCGGCCCTGGCTTGGGCGCTGTATCTGCTGGCGACGCATCCCGAGGCGCAGGAGCGGGTGGC
>JBGSVS010000619.1:0-12738 GCA_041752895.1 Tabrizicola sp. | reverse complement strand
TCGACCTCGGGCGTCGTGCCCCGCCCTGCCGCGGCCCGCAGGTCGTCGACAAGCGCTGCCTCCTTGCGATCAGCGAGTGCGGCCCGGTCGATCCCGAGGGCGTCGGCCAGACGCTCCATCACCTCGGGCGTGACCTTGCGGCGGTTGTGTTCGATCAAGTTGAGGTAGCTGGCCGAGATTCCGGCGCGAAAGGCGACATCGGCCTGGCGGTGCCCCGCCGCCAGCCTGCGGTCGCGCAGCTTGGTTCCAGTCAGGGCTGATAGCGGCATCCGGTCCTCATGCCGCAAGATTTACAAAGTCTGTCAAGATTTACAACGCTGCAAAAGCAAAGCGCCGCCCCCGGGGGGACGGCGCTTTTCCGTCAGTAGGGCCGGATCAGTTCGCCAGCGCCTTGTCGGTGATCATCGAGGTCCAGGCCCCTTCCGGTGCCTTGGTGATGACCGGGTCAGACCCGCCCGCCATCAGCGTCGCCACGGTCTTTTCCGCTGCTGCCACGTCAAGCGCGCCATTCGAGCCCGCGGTCAGCTTGGCGATCTCGCCCATCATGCGCTTCTGATGCTCTTCGGTCTGCGCGCCGGTCTGGTCGTTTTCCAGCACGATCATCGCCGCTTCATCCGGGTTCGCCTCGGCGTCCTTCCAGCCCTTCATCGAGGCGCGGACGAACTTGACCATCGTCTCCTGGAAGGCGGGATCGGCCAGCTTGTCCTCAAGCACATAGAGCCCGTCTTCCAGCGTCGCGACACCCATGTCCTGATACTTGAAGGTCACCAGTTCCTCGGGTTTGATCCCTGCGTCGATCACTTGCCAGTATTCGTTGTAGGTCATGGTCGAGATGCAGGCCGCCTGCTTTTGCAGCAGCGGGTCAACGTTGAAGCCCTGCTTCAGGACCGTGACGCCGCCAGCCGAGCCGTCTGTGGCCAGGCCAAGCTGCGACATCCAGGACAGGAACGGGTATTCGTTGCCGAAGAACCAGACGCCCAGCGTCTTGTCGGCGAAATCCGTCGGGGCCTTGATGCCCGTTTCGGCAAGGCAGGTCAGCATCATGCCCGAGGACGCGAAGGGTTGCGCGATGTTCACCACCGGCACGCCCTTTTCGCGCGCAGCCAGCGCCGACGGCATCCAGTCGACCATCACGTCGACCTCACCGTTCTGGAGCAGCGTCACCGGCGCGATGTCCGGCCCACCGGGAAGGATGGTGACGTTCAGCCCCTCTTCCTCATAGAAGCCCTTGGCTTGCGCCACGTAGTAGCCCGCGAACTGCGCTTGCGTCACCCATTTCAGCTGCAGCTTCACGTCTTCCGCCTGCGCCGTCGTCGCCATCGCTGCCAGGACCGCGCCCGTAAGTAGCTTTTTCATTGCCGTCTCCCATGTTGGACCCCGCTCTCAGGGTCTTTGTTAATGCCGTTGTGACGGGTGCCAGAAGGTCACCCACCGTTCGATTAGCGATACAATCCCGTACAGGACCGAGCCCGCCAATGCCGCCACCGCAATCTCGGCCCAGACCATGTCAAGGCCAAGCCGCCCCACCTCGGTCGAGATGCGAAACCCCATGCCGTAGGTCGGGCTGCCGAAAAACTCGGCAACGATGGCCCCGATAAGGGCCAAAGTCGATGCAATTTTCAGCCCGTTGAAGACGAAGGGCATCGCTGCAGGCAGGCGCAGCCTGACCAGGGCCTGCAAGTAGGATGCCCCCCAGGTCGCCATCAGATCGCGCTGCATCCGTTCGGACGCCTGCAACCCTGCGACCGTGTTCACCAGCATCGGGAAGAAGACCATGGCCACCACAACAGCGGCCTTGGACTGCCAGTCAAAGCCGAACCACATCACCAGGATGGGGGCGAGGCCGACGATGGGCAGGGCCGCGACGAAATTGCCGATGGGCAAGAGCCCGCGCTGCAGGAAGGGCGAACGGTCGATGGCGATGGCTGTCAGGAATCCGGCTCCACAGCCGATCACGAAACCCGGGATCGCACCCTTGAGGATGGTCTGTGACGCATCCTGCCAGAGGGTCGGCAATGAGGTTGCGATCTTCGCGGCAATCGCGCTTGGCGGCGGCAGGATGACGAAGGACACGTCCAGCCCGCGCACCAGTCCCTCCCACAGCACCAACACCGCGGCCCCGAAGATCAGCGGCACCAGGGCCTTGCCTGCCCGGGTTTTCGCGATTGGGCCAGCGGCCAGCCAGACATTCACTGCCCAGAGGGCAAGCCAAATGGCCAGCGCGACAAAGAGGGCGGTCATGCCGGGATCCCCATCCGCCTGCGGGCAAAGCGTTCGACGACCCCGACCGCGACGATCAAAAGCCCCGCAAGGATCGCCGCCGCGAAGAGGCTGGCCCACATGATCAAGGGCTCACCAAACTGCGACCCGATCAGCATCCGCGCGCCAAGGCCTTCGATCGCTCCGGTCGGAAGTTCGCCCACGATGGTGCCCACCAGCGACGCCGCGACCGCTACTTTCAGCGAGGCGAAGAAATAGGGCATCGAGGCGGGAAGGCGCAGCTTCAGGAACGTCGCCCCCTCCCCCGCGCCATAGGTCCGCAGGAGGTCCAGCTGCATCTGATCCGGCGCACGAAGGCCTTTCACCATGCTGACCAGCACCGGGAAGAACGACAGGTAGGCCGCGATGATCGCCTTCGGCAGATCGCGCCCCTCCAGCCCCAGCTGGCCGGACAGCGTGATGATCATCGGCGCGAGTGCCACGATGGGCACGGTCTGGCTGATGATCGCCCAGGGCATCACCGACATGTCCATGACCCGAAACCGGACAATCGCCATCGCCAGCAGCACGCCAAAGGCGATCCCGAGGCCAAAGCCCATCATCGTGCCCTTGAAGGTCACATAGCCGTGGTAGACGAGGCTGCGCTTTGATGTGATCGCCTGCCCGAAGAGGCCCTGCCAAAGCTCGGCCCCCACCTGATGCGGCGGGGGCAACAGGGGCCGGTCCTGCGCCATGGTCTGCGGGACCATCTCGGCAAACGTGACCGTGGTCCCCGCCCGTTCAGCCTGGTCATAGACCCAGGTGGAGTTCATCCAGACGGCCGCGGCGTACCAGAGGACAACGATCCCGGCGAGAACGGCGAGAACTGGTGCGACTGTCTTCATGGCTTGCCCTTCCAATCCAACAGGACGTCGGGCAAGCCTTCCTCGTTGTCACCCGTGGTGCGGCGAACTTCCATGAACCCCTCCCGGGCATAGAACCGACGTGCCCCTTCGTTCGCGACAAATGTCCAAAGCTGAAGTCGATCAGAGCCTTGCTTGAGGTGATCAAGGAGTGCCGCGCCGACACCGCGCTGCCGTGCACCCTCCGCGACGAAGAGCGCGCTCACCTCAACGCCATCCAGAACAGCATAGCCGACGACCACGTCCTCCTCTGCGACGACCACCCGTCTCTCTGGAAACACCGTATCGCGATAGTGCCGCACCACATCGTCATGCGGATGGACCCGCGGCATCCATTCCGTCGCGTCGATCCAGGCATTCTTGATTGAAGCACAGACCAGATGGTCCTCCGGGACGGCAGCGCGAACAAGCAAGGACGGCGGATGTGACGTCATCCCTTGGCCCCCGTCGGCCAGGCGATCATCGCCACGGCCACGCAGCCAAGCGCCATTCCGGCGATCTGCAGACCCGTCGGCCGTTCGCCAAAGACCACGATGGCCATCAGCGAAATCGCCACCAGCTGGAAGATCGCCGACAGCGCGATGGCCAGCCCCAGCCCGTTCAGTCGCATCACCTGCACCATCAGCCAGTTGCCAAGGCAGAACAGCGCCAACGCCCCGATCAGCACGGCAAACTGACCCTTCGTCGCATAGACCTTCAGCACCGCGTTTGCTGCCACGAAGACCGCCGTTGCGGCCCCGAGCCAGAGGAAGGTGATCCCGGTCATAGGCGGGCCTCCGTCGCTAGGGATGGCAGACACATGCCAAACAGATGCCAGACGTTTGAGCTATTCTTCATGGTGACCGGCCCTCAGACCTTCGCGGACACGGTGGGCGATTTCGATGAACTCCCGACTATCGCGGATATCCAGCGGGCGTTCTTTCGGCAGCGGTGAGTCGATTACATCGGTGATCCGCCCCGGTCGAGGAGACATGACGACGATCTTGGTGGAGAGATAGACCGCCTCGGGGATCGAATGGGTCACGAAACCGATGGTCTTGTCCGTCCGCGCCCAGAGCTTGAGGGTTTCCTCATTCAGCCGGTCGCGCACGATCTCGTCCAGCGCGCCGAAGGGTTCGTCCATCAGAAGGATGTCCGCATCGAAAGCCAGCGCCCGGGCGATGCTGGCCCGCTGCTGCATCCCCCCCGAAAGCTGCCAGGGGAACTTCTTGCCGAAGCCCGCAAGCTCCACCAGCTCCAGCACCCGCTCGACCCTCTGGTCCACCTCAGCCTTGGAAAAATCCATGATTTCAAGAGGTAAGCGGATGTTCCCGGAAATCGTCCGCCACGGATACAGCCCCGCCGCCTGGAAGACATAGCCATAGGCCCGCTTGCGCCGTGCCTCGTCCGGGGTCATGCCGTTGACCGTCAGGGTGCCCGAGGTCGGGTGCTCCAGCGCCGCAATCGCCCGCAGGAACGTGGTCTTCCCGCAGCCCGACGGCCCGATGAAGCTGACAAACTCACCCCGGTTCACCGTCAGGTTCACGTCCCTTAACGCCTGCACCGGCCCGTCCGCTGTCTGGAAGACCAGGTTCAGCCCTTTGGCCTCGATTACCGGAGCATTGCTTAGACTGTCCTTCACGCGCCCTTCGTCCCTTCATCGTCCTGTTGCAAGCTGCTGGTATCGCTTGGACCTCATCCTGCAGTTGAGGCCCGCCATGCCATCCGTCGCCTTCGCCCCGCGCCCCGAGGATTTCGACGAGGATTTCTTCGGTATCCCCGTCCTCACCTTCAAGGCTCCCCCCGAGCCGGAGACCGAGGTCAAACCCCCGTCGCCGGCACGCCGGAGCGCTGCACCGGTCGCGGCGCGGTAAGGTCCTTCCACTGGCTCAGCGCCTTGTTCACCGCAGGCTTCGGCTCGCGGGCGACGAATTGGCCGTGCCCTTCCTGCGTTCGTACCTCGCCGTCGTGGATCGCAACGTGGCCGCGGGTCAGGGTAAAGCGCGGGAGGCCTTTGACCTTCTGGCCCTCGAAGACGTTGTAGTCGATCGACGACTGCTGCTTCGTCGCCGTGATCGTCTTCTCCTTCTCCGGGTCCCAGACCACAAGGTCGGCATCCGCCCCCACCAGAACAGCCCCCTTCTTCGGGTAGCAGTTCAGGATTTTCGCGATGTTGGTTGAGGTTACGGCGACAAATTCATTTGGCGTCAGGCGGCCCGTGGCAACCCCGTGGGTCCAGAGCATCGGCATCCGGTCCTCAAGGCCCCCCGTCCCGTTCGGGATCTTGGCGAAGTTGCCGAGGCCGAAGCGCTTCTGCTCGGTCGTGAAGGCGCAGTGGTCGGTTGCCACTACGGACAGCGACCCCGACTGCAATCCAGCCCAAAGACTGTCCTGATGCTTCTTGTTGCGGAACGGCGGGCTCATCACGCGGCGGGCGGCGTGGTCCCAGTCCGCGTTGAAGTACTCGCTTTCGTCCAAGGTCAGGTGCTGGATCAGGGGCTCGCCCCAGACCCGCTTGCCCTGTTGGCGCGCCCGGCGAATGGCCTCGTGCGCCTCCTCACAACTGGTATGCACCACATACAGCGGCACGCCCGCCATGTCGGCGATCATGATCGCGCGGTTGGTCGCCTCGCCCTCCACCTGCGGGGGGCGGGAATAGGCGTGAGCTTCAGGGCCGGTGTTCCCCTCGGCCAGAAGCTTCGCCGTCAGCTCCGCCACCACATCGCCGTTCTCGGCATGGACCATGGCGAGGCCCCCAAGCTCCCCAACCCGCTTGAACGACTGATACATCTCGTCGTCGTTCACCATCAGCGCGCCCTTGTAGGCCATGAAGTGCTTGAAGCTGGTCATACCGGCCTTGATCGAGTCGGCAATCCCGTCGAACACCGCCTCGCCCCACCAGGTCACCGCCATGTGGTAGGAATAGTCGCAATTCGCCCGGCCAGACTTGTTGTGCCACATCTGGGCCGCATCCATCAGCCCCTGCCCCTGCCCCGGAAGCACGAAATCGACGACCATCGTGGTCCCGCCCGAAAGCGCCGCCCGGGTGCCGCTTTCGAAATCATCCGCCGAGTAGGTGCCCATGAAGGGCATCTCCAGATGGGTATGCGGATCAATCCCGCCGGGCATCACATAGCAGCCGGTCGCATCAAGTCCGTTGCCGCCCTTGAGGCCCTGCCCGATCTCGGTGATCACGCCGTTCTCGATGCGGACATCAGCCTTGTAGGTGAGGTCGGCAGTGACGACGGTGCCGTTCTTGATGATGGTGGTCATGATTTTGCTCCCCGCAAGTCCAGAACTACTGCGCCAAATCTGGCAAATCCAAGTACATTTCTACAGCAAAACCAAAAAGAACTTCGTCCGGCTTTTCATAGCAGTATGCGATCATCCTCGCCTTCAAAGCGTCATACTCAAGAGATTGATGCTTAACTTCTTTTTGAAATTTTTCCTGAAGCTCGTTCGCCCAATTCCAGCCACTCCAAAAGCCATAAACCCACTGAATCACAGGTAGCATAACTTCATCGTCCTCGCGGAATTTGATTATGTTCTCGCAAGGATAGCCAGGAACTCCCGCTGCTGAGTAATCTTCTTCCGCTGTAGAAGGTGTAGGCGACAAGGTCAGTGACATAGAAAGGCACAGCGCAGCTCTTGACCAACTCCTCACCCCACCACCTCCGCCACTTCCAACACCGCGTGCAGCAGCACATCCGTCCCCGCCGCCGCCCATTCCGGGCTGATGCTCTCGGCTTCGTTGTGGGACAGCCCATCCACACAAGGGCACATCACCATCACCGTAGGGGCGACGCGGTTGATCCAGCAGGCGTCGTGGCCGGCGCCTGAGACGATGTCCATGTGGGAATAGCCCAGCTTTTCAGCGGATTGCCGGACGATCTTCACCAGACCAGGGTCGAAGGTGACAGGGTCGAAGTGGCCCACATCCTCGATCTCGCAGCCCAGCCCCAATTCTTTCGCCACCGCATGGGCGGCGCGGATGACCTCGGCCTTCATCGCGTCCAGCTTGGCCTGTTCGGGTGAACGGATATCGACCGTGAATACAACCTTCCCCGGGATCACGTTGCGCGAGTTCGGGAAGACCTTCACCTGCCCCACCGCGCCCACGGCGTTCGGCTGGTGGCTCATCGCGATCTGGTGGACGCGTTCGGTGATCCGCGCCATGCCGAGGCCCGCATTCACCCGCATGTTCATCGGGGTCGATCCGGTATGGGCGTCCTTCCCCGTCAGCGTGATCTCCAACCACCAGAGGCCCTGGCCGTGGGTCACGACGCCAATCGACTTCCCCTCCGCCTCCAGGATCGGCCCCTGCTCGATGTGCAGCTCCAACATCGCGTGCATCTCGCGGGCACCGACCGCCTCATCCCCGACCCAGCCGATGCGGGCCAGTTCCTCGCCAAAAACCTTGCCGTCGAGGTCCTTGCGCGACTTCGCGTAATCCTCGGTATGGATGCCCGCGAAGACGCCCGAGGCGAGCATCGCAGGCGCAAACCGCGCACCTTCCTCGTTGGTCCAGTTCGTCACCACGATTGGGTGCTTGGTCTTGACGCCCATATCGTTCAGCGTGCGGACCACCTCCAAAGCGCCGAGGACGCCCAGCACGCCGTCATACTTGCCACCGGTCGGCTGGGTATCGAGGTGGCTGCCCATGTAGACAGGCAGCGCCGCAGGGTCCGTCCCGGCCCGCGTGGCGAACATGTTGCCCATGGTATCGACGCCCATGGTCATTCCGGCGGCCTTGCACCAGTCCGCAAACAGGTGGCGACCTTCGCTGTCGGCATCGGTCAGGGTCTGGCGGTTGTTGCCGCCCGCAATGCCGGGGCCAATCTTCGCCATCTCCATCAGGCTGTCCCACAGCCGTTCGGAATTGATCCGCAGGTTATCCCCGGTTGCTGGCATCTGACGCTCCCCGTTCACGGTGGGGCCATGCTGCCCCTTGCCCCAACTCTACATTGAACGACTCGTTTCCTGACCGTATGGTCAAGGTGAAGCGCACCACAACCTGACCAACCGGTCAACGAAAATCAAAGGCACCATGAGCGGCGACGCCCAGATTTCCCGCCTGAAGCCCGGCCGTCGCACGGATATCCGGCGCGAGAACGAACGGGCCATTCTGGAAGCGGCCGAAAAGGTCTTTGCCGAAGCCGGGTTCGGGGGGGCGACGATGCAGCTTATCGCCGACATGGCGGGGCTGCCGAAGGCCAACCTGCATTACTACTTTGCGACGAAGGAGGACCTGTATCGCAAGGTCGTGCAGCAGATTTTCGAGGTCTGGCTGGATGCGGCGTCCAGCTTCGACAACGCTCCCGGCCCGGTCGAAGGGATCGGTGCCTATATCGACGCAAAGATGGACATCAGCCGGACCCATCCGCACGGGTCCAAGGTCTGGGCGTCAGAGGTGATGCACGGCGCACCGGTGATCCAGGACTATCTGGAAACCACGCTGCGCGACTGGACCGATGGCCGGATCGCGGTGATCCAGCGCTGGATCGATCAGGGGAAGATGGCCCCGGTGAACCCGCGGCATCTTCTGTACCTGCTCTGGGCCACGACGCAGCACTATGCGGACTTCGGCCACCAGATCCAGACCTTGAACGGGGGCGGCCCCCTCAGCGACAAGCAGTGGCGCGAGGCGAAGGCCAGCGTGAAAGACATGGTCCTGCGCGGGATCGGGGCGATCTGAGGGGACAGGATGGACGCGGTGGATCTGGAAACGGAATATGCGGGGCTGGAACTCGATGGCTTCGACGAGGCGGCGGCCTGGCGGTTGGGCGTGATCCTGGTCGACCTCGCCAAGGGCTTGCCGGTGGTGATCGACATCCGCACAGGGGACCGGACGCTGTTTCATGCCGCCCTGCCCGGCTCGGCCCCGTTGAACGACCTCTGGGCACGGCGGAAGTCGAATACGGCGCTGATGTTCCAGCTGCCCTCGCTGCTGGTTGGACGGCGCAATGCACTGAAAGGGGAGACCCTTGAAAGGGACGGACTGAGCCTTGCCAGCCATGCCGACCATGGTGGCGCTGTCCCGGTCCGAGTGCGGGGCGCGGGCGTCGTTGCCGTAGCCACGGTGTCGGGCCTGCCGCAGGTTGAGGATCACAAGCTGGTGGTGCGGGGGATCAGGGCGCTGATGGCAAGCTGACGGCCGCCTTGTCGATGGGCGATCCCGGACGTGCGTTTGACCAGGTGCTTACCCGCAGGTTATCCAAGGTTTCGTTCAGTCCAGCACGGGTTCCCATGTCCCCCACCGCCCGCCCCCGATCCCGCATCCAGCAGCGCAACCGCGAGCTTATCCTTGACGCGGCACTGGAAGTGTTTTCGATGCACGGGTTTCGCGGCGCGACGCTGGATCAGATTGCCGATGTCGCCGGGCTGTCGAAGCCGAACCTGCTGTATTATTTCCCGTCAAAGGAAGACGTTCACACCGCCCTTCTGACCGGGCTTCTGGACACCTGGCTTGACCCCTTGCGGGCGATGAACCAGGGCGGAGAGCCCTTGGTCGAGATCCTGGCTTATGTCCGCCGCAAGCTGGACCTTGCGCGCGACTATCCGCGGGAAAGCCGGTTGTTCGCAAACGAGATCCTGCAAGGCGCGCCGCGGATGCGCGAGGCGATCGAGGGCGACCTGCGGCGGCTGGTCGAGGACAAGGCGATCATTCTGACCCGCTGGATGGACGAGGGGCGGATCGCGCGCGTCGATCCGGTGCATCTTGTGTTCTCGATCTGGGCGCTGACGCAGCACTATGCTGATTTCGAGGTGCAGGTGCGTGCCGTGCTTGGACCCGGTCACGACCCCTATGCCGAAGCGGGCCGGTTCCTCGAGACGGTGTTCACCCGGCTCCTTCGCCCCGATTCCTAAAATCCAAGGTAGTCTTTGGCTGCGCCAGTCTTGCTTTTGCGTTAAGATCGGGCATCAGACGCTAATTGAAAGGAGGCGTGGAATGGTCATGATCACCAGTGTTAGGGCGCCTCTACCGGCCGCCGAACTTCCCCAGACGTCTGTGGCCGATGCCCGACACGCAGGCAGGCCGGCAGTTGGGGAAAGTGCCGCAGTCGCGGCGCCGCAGATGTCACAGGCGGTGCAGCAGGTGCCGCCCAAGGCAGGCGCATCCGACCGTCAGTTTCTGGACGCCCGGACCGACACGGAAACCAGCGCAACCCAGGCGGCCGAGGCCGCGCGGGCCGCTTACATCCGGGCCAGCATCGCCGCCGGGATCAACCCGCTGCCGATGGGCTGAACGGGGTTAACCGGGCCTTTACCCTGATGCCGCAAGGTTGCGGTCATGCAGATGCTGCCCATCCCCACGGTCAACACCGGTGCCTGGCTTGAGGACCTCTTCTCGGCCAAGGCTGTCGTCAAAGGCGGCATCGTCCGCCGCGCCGTCCGCGACGTGGAACGAGAGATCGGGCGCGCAGCCCTTGTGGCAGAGGTGCGCCGCAGGGGCTTTCACCTGATCGAATGCGGTGGGCAGTTTATCGTGATCTGCAATCCGGGCCAGATGCAGGTGATTTGCTAGCGCTAGGCCAAGTCTAAGAATTTTCTAGAAAATTCTTAGACTGACCGGGGGGGACTATTACTCGGCTGCAACGCTCGGGTTGTTCGGATGCGTCGTCCAGTTGGCATAGTCACCGACCTTGCGGCCCGTGCGCGGATCGACCGAGCCCTTGGCCATCGGCACCATCGTGATGCAATTGTCCACCGGGCAGACGTTGACGCACAGGTTGCAGGCCACGCATTCGTCGTCCATCACCTCGAACACGCGATCCGCGCTCATCGAAATGGCCTGGTGGCTGGTGTCCTCGCAAGCGGCATAGCAGCGACCGCACTTGATGCAGTCGTCCTGATTGATATGCGCCTTGGCAACATAGTTCAGGTTCAGATACTGCCAATCGGTTACGTTCGGCACCGCGCGGCCTACAAGGTCCGAAAGGCCGATCTGCTTGTCGTCCAGGTATTGCGAAAGCCCCGAGATCATCTCTTGCACGATCTTGAAGCCGTAGGTCATCGCCGCAGTGCAGACCTGCACGTTGCCTGCGCCCAAAGCCATGAATTCGGCCGCGTCGCGCCAGGTGGTGATACCGCCGATGCCAGAGATCGGCAGGCCTCGGGTATCGGCAGATCGGGCGATCTCGGCCACCATATTCATCGCGATGGGCTTGACCGCCGGGCCGCAATAACCGCCATGCGTGCCTTTGCCGTCGATCATCGGCTCGGGCGAGAAGTCGTCGAGGTTGACCGCTGTGATCGAGTTGATCGTGTTGATCAGCGACACCGCATCCGCGCCACCGCGCTTGGCCGCCCCGGCGGGCGCAAGGATGTTGGTGATGTTCGGCGTGAGCTTGACGATGCAGGGCATGCGGCTGTGTTTCTTGACCCAGCGCGTCACCATCTCGATGTATTCCGGCACCTGCCCCACGGCGGACCCCATGCCGCGTTCGGCCATCCCGTGCGGGCAGCCGAAGTTGAGTTCGACCCCGTCCGCCTCGGTATCCTCGATCCGGTGGAGGATGTCTTTCCAGCTGTCCTCATCGCAGGGAACCATCAGGGAAATCACCAGCGCACGGTCGCGCCACTTGCGCTTGACCTCCTTGATCTCAGCCAGGTTCACCTCCAGCGGGCGGTCAGTGATCAGTTCGATGTTGTTCAGACCAAGAAGGCGGCGGTCCGCCCCCCAGATCGCACCGTAGCGCGGGCCGTTCACGTTCACGACCGGCGGGCCTTCGGACCCGAGCGTCTTCCAGACGACGCCGCCCCAGCCCGCCTCGAACGCTCGCTCGACGTTATATTTCTTGTCGGTGGGCGGGGCCGAAGCCAGCCAGAACGGGTTCGGAGACTTGATGCCGATGAAGTCGGACGCAAGATTAGCCATGGGAAACCTCCTTGGCGAAAGCTGGGAAGGAATTTTCAGGGTGGGGTTCAACCCCACCAAGGGTCAGAACAGCGACCAGATCCAGCCGATCAGATCGCCGCCATATTGGCCAAGCTTCGGGACGATGAAAGCCCAGGCCACGCAGCCGAGTGTGTTCCAGAAGGCAAAGCGGGCAAAAGTCATCCCGCTCATCCCGGCCATGAGGAACACGACGGGGCGGAAGATCGTGGTGAAATGCCCGATCAGGATCGTCACCGGCCCATATTTGTCGAACGAGCCTTGCGCCTTTGCCACCCATTCCGGGTGGTCGCGCAGGGGCCGCATTTGCAGGACGTGGGTCCCGTAGCGCCGACCCAGCCAGTAGCTGAAGGTCGATCCGATCAGCGCGCCGATGGTGGCCCCGATCCAGAGCGACCAGAACGACAGCGCCCCGGTCGCGGCCAGCGCGCCGACAGCGGCCAGAACGGGCGTCGAGGGTATGAGGATCGACAGGAAGGCCGTGGTTTCGGCGGCGGCAAACAGCACCATGATCAGCGGAAACCAGGTCTGGTTCTGCTCGATGAAGGTGATGACGCTTTCGGCGAATGCTTCCAAGGGGGGCCCTTTCCGGTGCCCCTTCTGGCCCGAGCCCTGTCTGAAGGCAAGGGGTCAGCATCACTGTCACCGGCCCGTCAGCGCCGCGTGGATCGCCTCGGCGGCGTTGCGGCCCTCGGCCACGGCGGTGACCGTCAGATCCTCGCCGCCAGCCGCGCAATCACC
>JBGSVS010000618.1:0-11354 GCA_041752895.1 Tabrizicola sp. | reverse complement strand
AGCGCGTGGCCCTGGCGCGGGCGCTGGCGCGGCAGCCGAAGTTGCTGCTGCTGGACGAACCGCTCGCGGCGCTGGACAAGAAGCTGCGCGAACATACCCAGTTTGAACTCATGTCGATCCAGGAACGTACCGGCGTCACTTTCATCGTCGTGACCCACGACCAGGAAGAGGCGATGACGCTCGCCGACCGGATCGCGGTGATGGACAAGGGCGAGGTCCGGCAGATCGGCAGCCCGACGGAGATTTACGAATTCCCGACCAACCGCTTCGTCGCGTCCTTCATCGGGTCGATCACCAGTTTTGAGGCCGAGGTGACGGGCCGCAACGAGGGCTTGTTGCGCCTGCAGGTGACCGACTTCGGCACCGAGGTCCTTGCCCGTGACGTGCCCTCGGTGACCGAAGGACAGAAGGTCACTCTGGCGCTGAGGCCCGAGAAGATCGTCATCTCGCGCCAACCTCCGAACGCGCGCAACGTGGTTGAAGGCGTGGTCAAGGACCTGGCCTATTTCGGCAAGGACAGTCTTTACCGCATCTCTCTGCCATCGGGCGCGCTGGTGCAGGCCCATGCGGTGAACGCCCGCCGGGGGGATGAGGGCGCCCGGGTGGCGGATTGGGACGACAAGGTCTGGCTGTCGTTCGATCCGGCCTCGGCCATCGTGCTGGAGGCCTGAGATGGCCGCACTGAAAGCCTGGTTCGATCGTCGCGGCTGGGCCGATCTGATCGTCGGGCTGCCCTATGTTTGGCTGGTCCTGTTCTTCCTGTTGCCCTTCCTGATCGTCGTTGCCATGTCGGTCGCGACCAAGACCCCGACCGCCCCGCCCTTTTCGTTCGGGGGCGAGCATCCCTGGGTCAATCTGGGCGGCTACGCGCGCCTGTTCGGCGATGCGCTGTATGTGCGGGCGTTCCTGATCTCGCTGGGCAATGCGGCGCTGGCGACGGTCTTCTGCCTGCTGCTGGGCTATCCGATGGCGCTGGCGCTGACCCGGGTGTCGCGCAGCTGGCGCAACATCCTGCTGATGCTGGTGATCCTGCCGTTCTGGACCTCGTTCCTGCTGCGGGTCTATGCTTGGATGGGGCTGATGGGCAAGTCGAGCTGGTTCAATGTGGGTCTGACCGACCTGTGGAACTGGATCGTGCCGATCGACTGGGCGGTGAAGTCGATCCCGATGATGCATTCGAACTTCGCCGTCGTGCTGGTGATGGTCTACACCTACCTGCCGTTCATGATCCTGCCGCTTTACGCCAGCCTGGAACGGCTGGACCCGACGCTGGACGAGGCGGCGCTCGACCTTGGTTCGCGCCCCTGGCAGGTGTTCCGGGACGTCACCTTGCCGCAGTCGATCCCGGGGATCATTGCGGGGGGGCTTCTGGTCTTCATCCCTGCCGCCGGTGAGCTGGTGATCCCGACGCTGGTCGGCGACGCGGCGTCCCCGATGATCGGGCGGGTGATCTCGGACGAGTTTTCGCAAGCTCGCGACTGGCCGATGGCGTCTTCGGTCGCAGTGGCGCTGCTGGCGATCATGGTCATCCCGACGATGGTCTACAACCACTACCAGTCCAGGGCGGAGGGCATGAAATGAGACGCCGTCCGGTCTTCCTGCTCACCGTCCTCGGCTTTGGCTTTGCGTTCTTCTACGTGCCGATCCTGTCGATGATCGTCTATTCGTTCAACGCCTCGCGGCTGGCCACGGTCTGGGGCGGGTTTTCGACCAAGTGGTATGCCTCGCTTTGGTCCAACGCCCAGGTGATCGACGCGCTGGTGCTGTCGCTGAAAATCGCGCTTGTCTCTGCGTGCATCGCCACGATCCTTGGGACAATGTCAGCCATCGCGCTGGTGCGGATGGGCAAGTTCCGGGGGCGGACGCTGTTCACCGGCCTGACCACGGCGCCGCTGATCATGCCCGAGGTGATCACCGGCGTGTCGTCGCTGATCTTCTTCCTGCTCTTGGCGCAGTGGATCGGCTGGCCTTCGCAACGGGGCTTCACCACGATCACATTGGCCCACATCACCTTTTCCATGGTCTTCGTGACCACCATCGTGCAGGCCCGCCTGCTGCAGTTCGACCGCGCGATCGAGGAAGCGGCGATGGACCTTGGCTCGAAGCCCTGGCAGGTCCTGTTCGACATCACGCTGCCGGTGATTTCGCCCGCGATCCTGTCGGGCTGGCTTCTGGCCTTCACCATCTCCTTGGACGATGTGGTCATCACCTCGTTCACCACGGGTCCGGGGTCCACCACGCTGCCGCTGCTGATCTGGTCGAAGGTCAAGCTGGGCGTGACGCCGGACATCAATGCGCTGGCCTCGCTTATGGTGGTGACGGTGGGTCTTTGCGTCGTCATCGCCGGGATCGTGATGAACCGGGCCGAGGCGCGCAGGCTGGCCGACGAACGTCTGGCCTACCAGGCGAACGGATGACAGCGCTTCTGGGCATACCCATTGGGGAGCGGGGGTCGGGGCGGGACCGCTATGCCCGGGCCATGACACTGTACGCGGCGGGCAGGCTTGGCCCCGCGCAGCTGGAAGCCTACCGGGTGGCCGCCGCGCATGACCGCCTGCCGCCCGATCTTTTCCTTGCCGACCGAAACCTTCCCACCCCCGATGGAGACCCCGCATGACCTTTGCACCCGAAGACCGCAAGATCGCCAACATCCACGACGCCGAGTATCGCTCCTTCGTCTACCCAGACGGCCAGGCCTTGGGCGATGATGTCCTGCAGCTTGATACCGACATGCCGCTTGGCGAAGGCTTCCACGTCTACCGGATGCCCGCCGGCATGACGACCCGCCGCCATATCCACAACGGGCACGAGCAGTTCCTGATCCTGGAGGGCGAGCTGGTCGAGGATGACGGCCGCGTGCTGAAGCCCGGCGATCTGGTGTTCTACCGCGACGGGACCGAGCATCATTCCTACACACCGAATGGCTGCCTTCTGGCCGTCCACATCGCCGGGCCAGAGTTTACGACGCGGTAGCGCCGCCCCAAAAGCTGGAGGCGGCGCCCGGCGTTTAGCGCGTGAAAAGCGTGGTGTCGAAGGTCACGCTGAGGCCGACGTAGCTGTCCTCATATTCCGACCCGTCATAGTAGCGCAGGTCCACGGCTGCTTCGTCGGTCAGGCTGTAGGTCACGCCGAAGTCCCATTCGTTTTCGGATGGAGCGTCCTCGACCTCGTAGACGCCGTAGTTGGCCGACAGGCCGAACTTGTCGGTGGCCTGATAGGCGACCTCGACATAGGCGTTGCCAAGTGACGAGTCCGGGTCATAGGCGAGGTCGAGCGTCGTCGACAGCTTTTCGCCGATCGGCACGCCAAGGCTTAAGGTCAACTCGCCGCAGCAGTCGCCGCCGTCGTTCGGATAGATGTAGCGCGAGTAACCGAAATCGTAGGACAGGCCCGAGGCCAGCTCGTTGCGAAAGCCAAGGTAGACGTCAACCTCGTGCAGGGTCTCGTCATTGGCAACCTGCCCCCAGATGCCTGCGTAAAAGCCGCTTTTCTCGACCTCGAAATATCCCGAAAGGTAAGAGTTCGTCCCCGTATCCGGCCCGTCCTCATCGAACAGAAATTCAAGTTCCGCCCCGCCGTAGACCGAAAGGTCCTGGGCCACTGCACCAACCGTCCCCAGACCGAGAAGTGCCACTGTCGTCGCTGCAAGTCTGATCATGCCATTCCCCAATTGCTGATAATCCCCTGGGAAAACGAGACCACAAACCGCCCGTTCTGCAAAGCCAAAGTTTACGTTGCACCAGAGCCGCTGTCGAATATTTCGCGGGGGGTAGCCAGTTTGTTGTGCATTTGTATAGTTGATCGCATCCGGTCACAGGAATCGCGCACGTGCCCCTGATCCGCAGCGACTTTCCGCAACCCGTCGAGGTGGTCGAGAATCTTTGGATCCCGCTCCCGGACGGCACGCGTCTGGCGGCCAAGTTGTGGCGTCCTGCTGAAGGGCGGCATCCGGCGATCCTGGAATATCTGCCCTACCGCAAGCACGACGGCACCCGGTCCCGCGACCAGGGGATGCACATGTATCTTGCGGGGCACGGCTATGCCTGCCTGCGGGTCGACATCCGGGGCTGCGGCGAAAGCGAGGGGTTGATCCACGACGAATACTCCGAGGTCGAGCTGGCCGATGGCTGCGACGTGATCGCCTGGATTGCGTCCCAAGACTGGTGCGACGGGCAGGTGGCGACGCTTGGGATCAGCTGGGGCGGCTTCAACGGCTTGCAGATCGCCGCGCGGCAACCCCCGGCGCTGAAGACAGTGATCGCGGTCGGGTTCACCGACGACCGTTATGCGACGGATGTGCATTACATCGGCGGCTGCCTTTCGAAGGACAACCTCGACTGGTCGGGCACAATGGTCGCCGGGATGGACCTGCCGCCGGACCCCGCGCTGCACGGCCCGGCTTGGCGCGACCTCTGGCTGCAGCGGATCAGGGCGAACCGGCCCTGGGGGCTGATCTGGATGCAGCACCAGCGCCGCGACGACTACTGGCAGCACGGGTCGGTCTGCGAGGATTTCGCGGCGATCCAGGTGCCGGTCTATGCCGTGTCGGGCTGGGCCGACAATTACTCCGAAGCCGTGCCACGGTTGCTGGCAGGGCTTGGGTCCGACAAGTGCCGGGGGCTGATCGGCCCCTGGGCGCATTCCTTCCCGATGGATGTCACGGTCGGCCCGGCCATCGGCTGGCTGCAGGAAGTGATCCGCTGGTGCGACCACTGGATGAAAGGGCGCGAGACCGGGATCATGGAGGAGCCCGCGCTGCGGGTCTGGATGCAGGACTCGGTGCCGCCCCGGACTTGTTACACGCATCGCCCTGGTCGCTGGGTCGGTGAAGAGCAATGGCCCAGCCCACGTATCAAGGACTGGCAGCTTTGGCCGTCGGATGGACGGTTGCTGGACAAGCCGGGGTCCGGGTCGGCGCAGATATGCTCACCGCTTTGGGTCGGGGCCGCAGCGGGCGAGATCGGGCGCTATGGCGATGAGGCCGACTGGCCCACCGACCAGCGCGAGGATGACGGCGGGTCGCTGGTCTGGACGTCCGAGCCATTGGCGGAACCGGTAGAAATATTGGGCGCGGCGCGGCTGCATCTGCGCGTAGTCTCGGACAAGCCCTTGGCGCTGGTCGCGGTGCGGCTCAACGATGTAGCACCAGATGGGGCCTCGACCCGGGTGACGCTGGGGGTGTTGAACCTGACCCATAACCTGGGCCACGACCAGCCTCAGGCGCTGGTGCCCGGCCAGCCGGTCGACGTGGTGGTGGAGCTGGACGACATCGCCCATGCCTTCCCAATGGGTCACCGGATCGGGCTGTCGCTGTCGTCGGTCTACTGGCCGATTGCCTGGCCCTCGCCTGAACTGACCACGCTGACCGTTGACCTTGCCGCAACGCAGCTTGTCCTGCCCGTCCGCCCGCCCCGCCCCAAGGACGCCACCCTGCGCCCCTTCGACCCGCCCGAGATGGCCCCGGACAGCCCGGTCCTCCACCACCCCGTCTCACCCGCCCACCCACGCCGGGTGACGCGCGATCTGTTGTCGGGCCGGATCACCGTAGACTTCCCGCGCTGGTGCTATGACCACGAATTTCCTGACATCGGCATCCGGCAGGCCAGTGAAGGCCACGCCCGCTATCTGATCACCGAGGGCGACCCGCTAAGTGCCACGATGGAGACCGCCTACCGCGTCGTGCAGAGCCGCGCGGACGGGGTCTTTACCCACGAAAGCCGCAGCCGCCTGACCTGCGACGAAAAGCATTTTCACTTCTGGGCCGAAACGGTGATCCACGAAAACGGCGCAGAGATCGCCCGCCTGGAATGGACGGAGGAGATCCCGCGTGACCATATCTGAGCCGACGCATCCCGGATCGCCCCTTGCCGTCACAAGTGTTGACTTGGCTCGGGGCCCGAGAGCAAGCTTGGACAAACCGGCCCTGCCAGGCCCGAGGTGTGCATGAGATGTGAGACCGTGCCCCTGATCGGGCCAAGTCCAGGCACGACGCGGACCCTGACCCGCCACCACTGGGGGCGCGCGGGCGACCGGCCCAAGGTCTACCTTCAGGGCGGGCTGCATGCCGACGAAATGCCGGGACCGCTGGCGCTGTTCCATCTGATGGAGCTTCTGGACCGGGCCGAGGCCGAGGGACGGATCGTGGGCCATGTCGTCGTGGTCCCGCTTGCCAATCCCATCGGCCTTTCGGAATGGCTGCTGCACAAGCCGGTCGGGCGGCGCGACCTGGAAGGGGCGCAGAACTTCAACCGGGGATATCCGGACCTCGCCGCGCTGGCAGGCGACGCGCTCGAGGGGCAGCTTGGCGAGGATCCGCAGGCGAATGTTGCGGTGATCCGGGAGGCCTTTTCGCAGGCGCTGTCGGACGCGAAGCCCGACACCGAAGTCGATGAGCTGCGCATCCGGTTGATGCAGGCCTCATACGATGCAGACATCGTTCTTGACCTGCACTGCGACCACCGGGCGGTGATGCATTTCTACGCCTCGACCGCGCGGCCCGAGATCACCGATCTTCTTGGCCGCTGCACCGGCTCTGTCCTGGCGCTGATCGAGGACGTCTCGGGCGGGAATGCCTTCGACGAGGCGCATACCGCCCCCTGGCGGGCGCTGCGGGAACGGTTTGGCGACGCGGTCCCCCTGCCCTCTTTTTCGACCACGCTGGAATATCGCGGACAGGGTGATGTGTCCGACGAGATCGCGGCCGGGGATGCCGAGGGGTTGATGGCCTTTCTTGGCGTGGCAGGTGCGCTGATGGGCGGCCCTGCCCCTGCGCACGGCCCTGCCGAAGAGATGCCGCTGGCCGGTGGCGTCGAGTTCATGGCCCCCATCGGCGGGATCGTCAGCTGGATCACCACCCCTGGCGACCGGGTGACCGAAGGCCAGGTGCTGGGCCATGTGACTGACGCCGCCGCGCGGCTGCGGGTTGCGATCACCGCGCCCACGACAGGCATCCTGTTCCGGCAAGAGCTGTGGACCAGCTGCCTGAAGGGTCAGGGCCTTTGCCACGTATCGGGCACGGAAATCCGGCGGCAGGGCGACCTTTTGTCCAACTGAACAAACAAAAACAGGGAGATACGCAAATGATCGGAAAGGCTGGAAGGGTGACGCGCTGGCTGGCTGGCGCGGCCATGGCTTTCGCGCTGGCGACGGCCCCGGCACTGGCGGACGACACGCTGGACCGGGGGGTGGGGTCGGAATGGTCCTCGCTGGACCCGCAGGTGAACTTCGACGGCTCGGCCGGGTTCATTCTGGCCGATGCCTATGAAGGGCTGGTGACCTTTGCCCCCGATGGCAAGATCATCCCCGGTGCCGCCGAAAGCTGGGAGGCGAGTGCGGATGGCAAGACCTACACCTTCCGCTTGCGCGAGGGGTTGAAGTGGTCGAACGGCGACCCGCTGGTGGCGCAGGACTTCGTGAACTGCGTGCTGCGGACGCTGAACCCCGACACGATTTCGGAAAAGGGGTATTACTTCTATTCCACCATCAAGATCAAAGGCGCCGAGGCGCTGGCGAATGGCGAGACCAAGGACCCCTCAGGGCTGGGCGTGACAGCACCTGATGACCGGACCGTGGTGATCGAGATGGAGACCCCGGCTCCGCATATCCTTGACCTGATGGGATATTTCCAGATGGCCCCGCTGCATTCGCCCAGCTTTGATGCGGGCGGGGCGGCGGTGTTCATCGACCCGGCAAAGGTGGTGTCGAACGGGGCCTATGTCATCAAGGAGGTCGTCCCGCAAAGCCATGTGCTGCTCGAACGCAACCCGAATTACTGGGACGCGGCGAATGTGAAGATCCCCTTCGTCAAGCATCACGTCACCGAAGATGTCAGCACCGAGCTGAAGCGCTATCAGGCCGGCGAGATCGATATCACCTACGACATCCCCCTGGCCGAAGTGGAGCGTCTGACGGCGGAAACCCCGGATGAAGTGTGGATCTTCCCCTCGACTTACCTGATCTACTACAGCTTCAACCTGTCACACCCTGACCTGCAGAACATCGACCTGCGCCGCGCGCTGACGCTGGCGCTGGACCGCGACGTGCTGGAGAACAAGATCGTCAAGGGCGGGGCGACACCGAAGCTGAACTATGCGGGCGGATTTGACCCCGACTACAAGGGGCCGGATATTGCCGAGGCCAGCATGACGCAGGCCGAGCGGGAGGCGTTGGCGAAAGAGCTTTATGCCAAGGCGGGCTACGGGCCGGACAATCCGCTGAAGCTGACGATTTCAACCACGGTGGCCGAGATCAACATGCGGCGGGCCCAAGGGGCGGCCCTGATGTGGAAAAAGGTGCTGGGCGCAGAGGTTGAGGTGAACGGGATGGAGCGCAAGGCCTGGCTCGACCTGTTTTACACCGATGACTGGTCGATCTTCGCCGACAACCTGATCGGCGATTTTGCCGGGCCGGAAACCTTCCTGGCCTATATGCGCCCGTCAGCCGATGCCGGCTATGGCTGGGAAAGCCCCGGCTATGAGGCCGCGATGAACGAGGCGGCAGCCTTCCCCGACAAGGCCGGGCGTTATGCCGGGCTGGCCAAGGCCGAGGCGCTGCTTTTGGCCGATTACATCTTCTCGCCGATGTCGATCGAGCCGAACCGCCATCTGGTCAAGCCGAACGTCAAGGGCTTTGGTCCCTCGGCCGCCGGGTATCACAACAGCCAGTGGATGACGCTGGAGTAGCGGACGGGTGCTGCGCTTCATCGGGAAACGGCTGTGGCAAGGAGGCCTGACGCTGGCGGCGCTGGTCACGCTGACCTTCTTCGTCATGCGCCTTGCCCCCGGCGGGCCGTTTTCAAGGAACCGCAAGATCAGCCCCGAAGTGCAGGCCAACATCGAGGCGGCATTTCATCTGGACGAGCCCGTCTGGCAGCAGTTCGGCCGGTTCGTCTGGGGCATCATGCGGCTTGACCTCGGGCCGTCGACCCGGCACCGCGACTATTCGGTGAACGACCTGATCGCCAGCGGTCTGCCCTATTCGCTGACCATCGGCTTCTGGGCCGTGGTCATCGCCTCGCTGGTTGGCGTGGCGCTGGGGCTGGCGGGGGCGCTGCGGCGGAACTCGGCGACGGATTACGTGGCGGGGACCGTGGGGGTGGTGGGAATAGCGATCCCGATTTTCGTCATCGGCCCCTTGATGCAGGCGATCTTCTCTTTGCGGCTGGAGTGGCTGCCTGTGGGCGGGATCAACGATGGCTGGCGATCATTGGTCCTGCCGGTGATCGTGCTTGCGCTGCCGAACATCGCCTATATCAGTCGCCTCACCCGCACCTCGATGATCGAGACCTTGCGGGAAAACTATGTCCGCACGGCCCGCGCCAAGGGCATCGGCTGGCGTCGCACGCTTTGGCGCCACACGCTGACCGGGGCACTGCTGCCGGTCATCGCCTACCTTGGCCCTGCGACGGCGGCGATCATAACGGGCTCGATCCTGATCGAGACGATCTTCGCCGTCCCCGGCATCGGCCGGCACTTCGTCGACGCCGCCCTGAACCGGGACTACCCCTTGGTCATGGGCATTACGCTTCTTTACGGCGGGATTCTCATCCTGTTCAACATCGGCACCGACGTCATCCGAGCTATCCTTGACCCGAGGATCCGGAATGAGCGTTGATCTTGCCCCCTCCCGCGGTAGCTCGACATTCCAGCTGCAGCTGCGGCGCTTCCGGCAGAACCGGCTGGCGATGGCTTCGGTCGTGGTACTGGCGCTGATCGTCGCGCTGTGCTTCCTTGGCCCCTACGCCTTCCCCTTCACGGGAGAGGACGCGGATTTCGACTTCATCTCTGCCCCGGCCGAGTTTCAATGGCCGCACCTTTTCGGCACCGACGATTTCGGCCGCGACCTTCTGGTCCGGGTGCTGGAGGGCGGGCAGGTTTCCCTCACCATCGGCTTTCTGGGCGCGCTGGTCGCGGGGGTGATCGGCGTCCTTTACGGGGCCGTCGCGGGCTATGTCGGAGGCCGCACCGACGGTCTGATGATGCGGCTGGTCGAGATCCTCTACGGCTTTCCCTACGTGATCCTCGTGATCCTTCTCAGCCTTCTGTTCGGCGGCGGCACCGTGGCCCTTTTCGCCGCCATCGTCTTCACCCTGTGGCTGACCCCCGCCGTGATCGTCCGCGCGCAAGCCCAGTCCCTCGCCCAGCGCGAGTTCGTGCAAGCCGCCCGCGCCGGGGGCATGACCGGCCCGGCCATTGTGCTGCAACACATCGTGCCGAACTGCATGTCCACTGTCCTCGTCTACGGCTCGCTCCTCGTGCCCGAGGTGATCCTGTCGGAATCCTTCCTCTCTTTCCTCGGCATCGGCATCAAGGAACCGCAGGCAAGCTGGGGGAACCTGATCCAGGCCGGGACGGCGGCGATGGACAGCGACCTGCGGCTTCTTCTCCTCCCCGGGGGCCTTCTGGCTGTGGTCCTCCTCTGCCTCAACTTCATCGCCGACGGGTTGCGCGATGCGTTTGATCCCAATGACCGGTAGCCTTCTGTCCATAAAGGACCTCACGGTCCGCTTCCGCCTGCCGCAGGGCGAGACGACGGCGGTGGACGGCGTGTCGCTGGACCTCGCCCCAGGTGAAGTGCTTGGGATCGTTGGGGAAAGCGGGTCGGGGAAAAGCCAGATCCTCTATGCGATGATGGGACTTCTGGCGGCAAACGGGCGGGCCTTGGGGCAGGTCCTGTTCCAGGGGCAGGACCTTCTGGCGCTGTCGCCCCGCGATCTGGACCGGGTCAGGGGTGACGCCCTGTCGATGATTTTCCAGGACCCGATGACCAGCCTCAACCCCTATATCCGGGTCGGCGATCAGCTGGCCGAAGGGCTGGTGGTCCACAAGGGAATGTCGAAGACGCAGGCGCGGGCCGAGGCGGTGCGGATGCTTGACCGCGTCCGCATCCCCGACGCCGCCGCCCGGGCCCGGCGGTATCCGCACGAATTTTCGGGCGGGATGCGCCAGCGGGTGATGATCGCGATGGCGCTGCTGGCGAAGCCACGCCTGCTACTGGCCGACGAACCCACGACGGCGCTGGACGTGACGATCCAGGCGCAGGTGCTGGACCTGATGGCGGAACTGGGCCGCGAGACGGGGACGGCGATCATCCTTGTGACCCACGACCTTGGCGTCGTCGCCCGGCTGTGTGACCGGGTGGTGGTCCTTTACGGCGGGCGGGTGATGGAGGAAGCCCGGGCCGAGACCCTGTTCGATGCCCCGTCGCATCCCTATACCCGAGGCCTTCTTGTCGCGATGCCCCGGCTTGAGACCGCGCTGACCCCGCGCCTTGGCACGATCCCCGGCACGCCAAGGTCAGGTGGGGCCGTCACCGGCTGCCCCTTCGTCGACCGCTGCGAGGTGCGCATGGCCGTC
>JBGSVS010000617.1:0-1933 GCA_041752895.1 Tabrizicola sp. | reverse complement strand
CGGCTGGCGCCCGACGCACCTGATCGGCACCAAGGTCTCGGGCGCCACCCTCGGCATCATCGGCTTCGGCCGCATCGGGCAGGCCATGGCCCAACGCGCCCACTTCGGCTTTGGCATGAAAATCATCGTCCAGAACCGCTCCCCCGTGCCGCCCGACGTCCTGAACCGCTACAACGCCACCCAGGTCCCCACCATCGAAGACCTCTTGCCGCAGTGCGACTTCGTCTCGCTGCACTGCCCCGGCGGCACCGCGAACCGCCACCTCATCAACGCCCGCCGCCTTGACCTGATGAAGCCACAGGCCTTCCTCATCAACACCGCCCGGGGTGAGGTCGTGGACGAACACGCTCTCGCCCAATCGCTCTGGTTCGGCACCATCGCGGGCGCTGGCCTCGACGTCTTTGAACGCGAACCGCAGATCCCCGACGCGCTTCTGAACGCCGACAACCTTGTCCTTCTCCCCCACCTCGGCTCTGCCACCCGCGAGACGCGCGAGGCGATGGGCTTTCGCGTCCTCGACAACCTGACCGCCTTCTTCGACGGCCAGGAACCGCGCGACCGGGTGGCGTAAGGCTGGTAGGCCCGGAGGGACTCGAACCCCCAACCAAGGCGTTATGAGCGCCCTGCTCTAACCAATTGAGCTACAGGCCCGTAGCATGGCCTTGCCTACCAGAACCGGGCGAAGGGTCAAGCGGGCCGCGTTGCACCCTTGCGGGCAATCGTCTATGCGGGCCGCAACAGCGATTCCGCGCGAAGGGGCAGGCAAATGACCAAGGGCCACAACGGGCTGACCTATGCCGATGCGGGCGTGGACATCGACGCCGGGAACGCGCTGGTGGACCGGATCAAGCCCGCCGCCAAATCCACCAGCCGCTCCGGCGTGATGGGTGGCCTTGGTGGGTTCGGCGCACTTTTCGACCTTAAGGCCGCAGGCTACCAGGACCCGATCCTGGTCGCCGCAACTGATGGTGTCGGCACCAAGCTGCGCATCGCCATCGACACCGGCCACGTCGACACCATCGGCATCGATCTGGTCGCCATGTGCGTCAACGACCTGGTCTGCCAGGGCGCTGAACCCCTGTTCTTCCTCGACTATTTCGCCACCGGCAAGCTTGAGGTCGAAGAGGCCACCCGCATCATCACCGGCATCGCCAAGGGCTGCGCGGACAGCGGTTGCGCGCTGATTGGTGGCGAAACTGCTGAAATGCCCGGCATGTATCACAAGGGCGACTTCGACCTTGCCGGTTTCGCCGTGGGCGCGATGGAACGCGGATCAGACCTGCCGCGCGACGTGGGGCAGGGCGACGTCCTCCTCGGTCTCGCCTCCTCGGGCGTCCATTCCAACGGCTATTCCTTCGTCCGCAAAGTCGTGGAACTTTCCGGCCTTGGCTGGGACGCACCGTCTCCGTTCAGCGACGGCTCTTTGGGCGAGGCTCTCCTCACTCCGACCCGGCTTTACGTCAAACAAGCCCTCGCCGCCATTCGCGCGGGCGGGGTACACGGCCTTGCCCATATCACCGGCGGCGGCATCACCGAAAACCCGCCGCGCGTCCTGCCCGAAGGGTTAGCCTGCGAAATCGACCTTGGCGCGTGGCAACTGCCGCCCGTCTTCCGCTGGCTCGCCCAGACCGCCAACATGTCCGAGCCGGAACTGCTCAAGACCTTCAACTGCGGCATCGGCATGATGCTTGTCGTCGCCGAAGACCGTGCCGAGGCCCTGACCGCGCTTCTGCAAGGCGAAGGCGAGACGGTCGTCCAACTGGGGCGCATCGTCGAAGGGCAGGGGGTCATCTACAAGGGCCGCCTGTTGTGAAGCGTGTCGCCATCCTGATTTCCGGGGGTGGCTCGAACATGCTGGCGCTGGTGCGGGACATGGGGCAGGGCGGCTATGCGCAGCCCGTCCTCGTCGCCTCGAACGACCCTGCCGCCGGGG
>JBGSVS010000616.1:0-8510 GCA_041752895.1 Tabrizicola sp. | reverse complement strand
CACGGGCTGGCCCACGGTTCCGAGGTCGTCGGCAGCTTTGCGCCGTTCGCCGGCGGGTTTGTGCTTGCGTCGCTGGGCCTGCATTTTGCCGGTCTGATGATCGGACGGCTGCCGTTGCTGCCCCGTGCAATGGGGGCTGGGGTTGCGCTGACCGGCGTCGCCTTGGCCGTGGCGGGTTAAGCCATGATCCCGGGGGAAATCCTTGCCGCCGCAGGCGAGATCGAACTGAACGCAGGCGCCCCTGTCACGGTGCTGATGGTGGCCAACACGGGGGACCGGCCAGTGCAGGTGGGCAGCCACTACCACTTTGCCGAGACGAATCCGGGGCTTAGTTTTGACCGGGCAGCAGCACGGGGCCAGCGGCTGGACATCCCGGCGGGGACGGCGGTTCGGTTCGAGCCGGGCCAATCGCGCGAGGTGCGGCTTGTTCCGATCCTTGGTCGTCGCCATGTCTATGGGTTCAACGCAGCTGTCATGGGACCGCTGTAGGCTGTTCCGACACAGCCCTGAAAGGAAACCCCGATGTTCCCCACCCCGATACAGATGATGAGCCTGTCGATCCGCACGGCAACGATGATGGCCGAAGCCCAGATGGTGATCGGCATGCGCATGCTGGGCATGGCCGGGATGTGGCGGGTCTCCCCGTCCGAAAACGCCAGGATGATCCACGAAAAGCTGGAAGCCGTGCATCAGTCGGCCGTCTCTGTGACCCGTGCGGCGATGCAGGGCAAGTCGCCCGCGGTCATCGCCGACCACGCCCTGAAACCCATCAGCCGCCGGACCAGCGCGAACGCCAAGCGCCTGGCCAAGCGCGGCCCCGGAACCCCGTGAAGGAACGCCATGGCCCACCGGATTGCTCGCGCCGACTATGCCGCAATGTATGGCCCGACCACGGGTGACCGGGTCCGGCTGGGTGATACAGACCTGATCATCGAAGTCGAACACGACCTGACCACCTACGGCGAAGAGGTCAAGTTCGGCGGCGGCAAGGTCATCCGTGACGGGATGGGGCAAAGCCAGGTGCCACGCTCGGGCGGGACTGTAGATACAGTCATCACCAACGCGCTGATCGTCGACTGGACCGGTATATACAAGGCCGACGTGGGCCTGCGCGACGGGCTGATCCACGCTATCGGCAAGGCCGGAAACCCGGATACCCAGCCCGGCGTCACCATCATCATCGGCCCTGCGACCGAGGTCATCGCGGGTGAGGGGCGCATCCTGACCGCAGGCGGGATCGACGCGCATATACACTTCATTGCTCCGGGCCAGATCGATGATGCGCTGCATTCGGGCGTGACCACGATGCTGGGCGGCGGCACTGGCCCGGCGCATGGCACTTTGGCTACCACCTGCACCCCCGGACCCTGGCATATCGGGCGGATGCTGCAGGCGCTGGACGCCTTCCCGATCAACTTCGGTCTGTCGGGAAAAGGCAACGCCAGCCGCCCCGAGGCCCTGGTCGAAATGGTCAATGCAGGCGCTTGTGCCTTGAAATTGCACGAGGATTGGGGCACGACGCCTGCCGCAATCGACTGCTGTCTTTCTGTCGCGGACGATATGGACGTGCAAGTCATGATCCACACCGACACGCTGAATGAGTCCGGGTTCGTGGAAAACACTCTGGCTGCGATCAAGGGCCGCACCATCCACGCCTTCCACACCGAAGGCGCGGGGGGCGGGCATGCCCCCGACATCATCAAGGTCGTCAGCCAGCCGAACGTGCTGCCCTCGTCCACCAACCCGACGATGCCCTACACGGTGAATACCATCGAAGAGCATCTCGACATGCTGATGGTCTGCCACCACCTGGATCGCTCGATCCCCGAGGACGTGGCCTTTGCCGAAAGCCGCATCCGGCGCGAGACCATCGCGGCCGAGGATATCCTGCACGACATGGGCGCTTTTAGCATCATTTCGTCCGACAGTCAGGCGATGGGCCGAGTGGGCGAGGTCATCACCCGCACCTGGCAGACTGCGCACAAGATGAAGCAGCAGCGCGGGCGTCTGGCCGAGGAGACGGGGGACAACGACAACTTCCGGGTCCGTAGATACATTGCGAAATACACGATCAATCCGGCTTTGGCGCAGGGGTTTTCGCAGCACGTTGGCAGCATCGAGGTCGGCAAGCGGGCCGATCTGGTGCTATGGTCGCCGGCGTTCTTCGGGGCGAAGCCGGAAATGGTGCTGGTCGGTGGAACCATTGCGATGGCGCAGATGGGGGACACCAATGCCTCGATCCCGACGCCGCAGCCGGTGTTCTCGCGGCCCATGTTCGGGGCCTTTGGCCGGTCGGTCGAGCGCGGCGCGGTGCTGTTCGTGAGTGAGGCGGCCGAGGCGGCGGGGATTGGCGGGCAGCTTGGTTTGCGCAAGGATCTGGTGGCGGTTTCGGGGACGCGGTCGGTGACCAAGGCTGATCTCAAGCTGAACGATGCGATGCCGATGATCGAGGTGCATCCCGAGACCTATGAGGTCCGCGCGGATGGCGAATTGCTGACCTGTGCCCCCGCGACTGAACTGCCGCTGGCGCAACGCTATTTCCTGTACTGACATGCCGTTCCCCCTTCCCGCCCGCCTTCATCTGCCGAAAGGCCAGTGGCACGGGGCCGCCGAGGCCGTGGTCACGCTGTCCTATGACGAACGCTTTCTGCGCCGGAAACGGCTGATGACCGACGCGGGCGAACCGCTGATGGTCGACCTGGCGCAGACCCTGAGCCTGGACCCCGGCGACGCTTTGGAAACCGACGATGGCCGCCGGATCGAGGTGCGCGCGGCGGATGAACCCGTGGTGCGGGTCACCGGGCCGAACCTCGCGCGGCTGGCCTGGCATATCGGCAACCGGCACACGCCATGTGAGGTGCAGGAGAGCTGGCTGGTGATCCGGCAGGACCATGTGCTGGAGGCGATGCTGGTGGGTCTGGGGGCCAGCCTGACGCATGTCATCGGCCCGTTCCGCCCGGAAGGCGGCGCCTATGGCCATGGCCGCACGCTGGGGCATGACCACGGGCCGCATGGTTTCCCCTTGGCGCATCATGGCTGACCTTGACCGCCTGCGGCTGACGCAACTGCTGTCGCCGGCGTTTCCGATCGGGGCCTTTGCGCATTCACAGGGATTGGAATGGGCGATTGCCTCGGGTGCCGTGCGAGATGGGGCTGGCATGGAAGACTGGGTGGCGGCGGTGATTGCGCGCGGCTCGGGCTTTGCGGATGCGATGTTCCTGTCGATGGGCCGCAAGCCGGGGGCGGGTCTTGCGGCGCTGGCAGAGTTGTATGACGCCTACCTGCCCGCCCCGGGCCGTCGGCTGGAGGCCGTAGAACTTGGCCGCGGGTTTCGGGCACTGACCGATCCGGGTGCGCCGGCCTTGCCCTATGTGCTAGCGCTGGCACGGGAAACCGCGCCACTTCAGGTTCCCGAAACCGAGGTGCTGGGCCTGTATCTACAGGCGCTGGCCGCGCAGCTTCTGTCGGTCGCGGTGCGGTTCATGCCGATGGGGCAGGGCGAAGCGCAACGCATTCTGGCGGCATTGGCACCTGTGATTGCCGATGCGGCGCGGCGGGCCTCGGGTGCAGGGGAGGAGACGCTGTTCACCTTCACGATCGGCGCGGACATTGCGGCGATGGAGCAGGAACATATGGAAACGAGGATCTTCCGGTCATGACATCCCCCAACGGCCCCCTCCGCGTCGGCATCGGCGGCCCGGTCGGTGCGGGCAAGACGACGCTGACGGCAGCCCTTGCCCGGGTGCTGGCGCCTCAGCTGTCGATGGCGGTAATCACCAACGACATCTACACCCGCGAGGATGCCGAGTTCCTCATGCGGGCGCAGGTGCTGCCGCTGGACCGCATCCGGGGGGTGGAAACCGGGGGCTGCCCGCATACCGCGATCCGCGAGGATGCCAGCATCAACCTGGCGGCGGTGGCAGACTTGAGAGCGGTGCATCCGACGCTGGACCTGATCCTGATCGAAAGTGGGGGCGACAACCTTGCGGCGACCTTTTCGCCGGAGCTGGCGGACCTGACGATCTACGTCATCGACACGGCGGCAGGTCAGGATATTCCGCGCAAGAAGGGGCCGGGATTGATGCGGTCGGACATTCTGGTAGTCAACAAGACCGATCTTGCGCCGTATGTAGGCGTGGATCTTGCGCTGCTGGAGTCCGACGCGGCCCGGGCGCGCGCGGGCAAGCCCTTCGTGCTGGCCGATCTGCGCAGCGGCAAGGGGCTGGACCAGATCGTGGCGCTGCTGGCCGAACTTGGTGGGTTGGACATAACACCATGAAAAAGGCCCCGAGGTTTCCCCCGGGGCCCTGACTTGGCGACGCGAAATGCCTCAGCCCTCGGCTTCGGCCTTCTCGGTGATTTCCTCACCGGTTTCCTGATCGACCATCTTCATGCCAAGGCGCACCTTGCCGCGGTCGTCGAAGCCCAGAAGCTTGACTTTGACCTCCTGGCCTTCCTTCAGCAGCTCGTTCGGGTGGTTCAGGCGCTTGTTGGCGATCTGGGAGACGTGCACCAGACCGTCGCGCTTGCCGAAGAAGTTCACGAAGGCACCGAAATCGACCAGTTTCACCACCTTGCCGGTGTAGACCTGACCCTCTTCCGGCTCGGCCACGATCGACCAGATCATCTCATAGGCCTTCTTGATGGCCTTCTGGTCGTTCGACGCGATCTTGATCATGCCGTCGTCGTTGATGTCGACCTTGGCACCCGAAACCTCGACGATTTCGCGGATGACCTTGCCGCCCGAACCGATGACTTCCCGGATCTTGTCGGTCGGGATCTGCATCGTTTCGATCTTCGGGGCGTATTCGCTGAAGGCTTGCGCCGAGGTCAGCGACTTGGCCATTTCGCCCAGGATGTGCAGACGGCCGTCTTTCGCCTGAGCGAGAGCCTGCTTCATGATCTCGGGCGTGATGCCGGCGATCTTGATGTCCATCTGCAGCGAGGTGATGCCCGCAGCGGTGCCTGCAACCTTGAAGTCCATGTCGCCAAGGTGATCCTCGTCGCCCAGGATGTCGGTCAGTACGGCCCACTTGCCGTCATCTTCCAGGATCAGACCCATGGCCACGCCAGCGACCGGAGCCTTCAGCGGGACGCCTGCGTCCATCATCGACAAGGACCCACCGCAGACCGACGCCATCGAGGACGAACCGTTCGATTCGGTGATCTCGGAGACGACGCGGATGGTATAGGGGAAGTCGGTCGGCGCAGGCAGAACTGCCTGCAGCGCACGCCATGCCAGCTTGCCGTGGCCGATCTCGCGACGACCGGGCGAACCCACACGGCCAACTTCGCCAACCGAGTAGGGCGGGAAGTTGTAGTGCAGCAGGAAGTTCGACCGGTAGTTGCCGTTCAGCGCGTCGATGATCTGCTCATCTTCGCCCGTCCCAAGCGTGGTCACGACGAGGCCCTGGGTTTCACCACGGGTGAACAGGGCCGAGCCGTGGGCCCGCGGCAGGATGCCGGTTTCCGAGGTGATCGGACGCACGGTCTTGGTGTCGCGGCCGTCGATCCGGGTGCCGTTCTTCACGACATCGCCGCGCAGAACCGCTGCTTCCAGCTTCTTGATTGCGGGATAGAGGTTGGCGTCCGCCTGATCTTCCTCGCTCATCGCGGCTTTCACAGCATCGACCGCAGCCTCGATGGCCGTGGTGCGTTCCTGCTTGTCGCGGATCGCGAAAGCGGCGCGCATCTGCTTTTCACCGGCCTTCTTCACCTTGGCATACAGCGCCGAATAGTCGGGCGGCGCGAAGTCGAAGGCCTCTTTCGCCGAGGTTTCGGCGAAGTCGATGATCAGGTCGATGACCGGCTGCATCTGTTCGTGGCCGAAGACCACGGCACCCAGCATTTCTTCTTCCGTCAGCTCGTAAGCCTCGGATTCGACCATCATAACGGCGTCTTTGGTGCCGGCGATGACCAGATCAAGCCGCTGATCGGGCTTCAGACGCAGCTGCGTCATGTCGTCCATCGCGGGGTTCAGCACGTACTTGCCGTCGACAAAGCCGACGCGGGCTGCAGCGATCGGACCCATGAACGGGACGCCCGACACGGTCAGCGCCGCCGAGGTCGCGATCATCGCCACGACGTCAGGGTCGTTGACCAGGTCGCAGGACAGCACGGTCGCCATGACCAGCACTTCGTTGCGGAAGCCTTCGACGAACAGCGGGCGGATCGGACGGTCGATCAGACGCGAGGTCAGCGTCTCTTTTTCCGACGGGCGCGCTTCACGCTTGAAGAAGCCACCGGGGATCTTGCCGGCAGCGTAGTATTTTTCTTGGTAGTGAACGGTCAGGGGAAAAAAGTCCTGGCCCGGCTTTGCGGCGCGCGCAAAGGTCACGTTGGCCATCACCTGGGTTTCGCCCAGCGTCGCGATCACCGACCCATCGGCCTGACGCGCAACTTTCCCGGTTTCCAGAGTGAGCGTTTCATTGCCCCACTGGATCGATTTCTTGGTCACATTGAACATGTATCGTTTCCTCTGAGGACCCGACCCCTGCCGGTGCCCTCGTTATCCGGCGGCCCCATTGCCGCCCTTCCCCCGTATCCTTTGCATGTGCCCCGGGGGCGGGCCTCACGTCTCAGATGGCGGGGGCCATACAGGAAAACAGTTTCGATGGAAAGCACGCAGGTTGCGCGGGGTCAGAAGATCGCATGCGCCCCGCGGTCGTCTGCCACCTCGCCCCGCAGCATCGCGGCGTAGTGGTCCTCCAGCCGGTCAGTGCCGAACTCGGGCGTGTCGTCGGCGTCATAGCTTTGCGTGACGGGGTTCCACAGAAGCATGGACTGGGTCGCGTAGTAGCGCCCGATACGGGCGAGTTGCGCTTTGGCTTTGAGGCGGGGGGACAGGGTGCCAAGCGCGGAGAGGACGCCGACGATCCCGTGCATCAGGGCAACGGGCACGCGCTTGATGCGGACAGGCTGGCCGGTAATCCGCCCCAGCATCGCGGCCTGATCCAGAGGGGTGATCGCGGGGCCGGGGCCGCCGATGGGCAGGATGCGGTTGCGCTTCGCCGGGTCGGTCAGGGTCAGGGCGAGAAAGCGGCCGAGGTCGGCGTCCGAGATCGGCTTGCAGGCGGTAAGACGGCCGTCGGCGAAGACGAGGAAGGGTCTGCCTTGGGCAACCCTTGGGACTTGGCCGGAGAGGGATTTGAAGAAAGCCGTGGGGCGGACGATGGTCCAGGTCAGCGGGGCGGCTTGCAGTTCGGCCTCGAAGGCAAGCTTGGCGCGCTGGAACTCCAGCAGCGGCTTCTGCACGCAGATCGCCGAGAGGAGGGTGAAGTGCCGGACCCCCGCCGCGACGGCGGCTTTCAGCGCGGCCGAGTTGGCGGCATGGTCGACGGCCCAGGCATCCTTGGGCGCACCCGTTCGGCTGGCGAGGCAGGAAACGACGGCATCCACGCCGGTCATTGCCGCGGGAAGGGCGTCGGGGAAGTCTCCCAGGATCACCGTGCAACCGGGCAGCAGGCTGGCGTCGGAGCCGGGCCGGATCAAGGCGGTGACGCGGTGCCCCTCAGCCCGCAAAGCCCGCGCCGTTGCCCGGCCGATGGTGCCGGTGCCGCCCAAAAGCAGGATCGAGAGTGAGACCATGGCGGCAGTCTAACAGCGCAAGTTCGGCTGGCAATCGGGCGGGCATGCAAACGCCCGGCCCCCTTATGGGAACCGGGCGCTTAAAGAATGGTCAGCGGATCAGATCGCCGACTTGATCCAGGTTTCCAGCGCGGCCTTGGGGGCAGCACCGACCTTGTTCGAGATGACCTGGCCGTCCTTGAACATGAACAGCGCCGGGATGCCGCGCACGCCTAGAATTGCGGGGCTGTCCGGGTTCTCGTCCACGTTGACCTTCACGATCTTCACCTTGCCCGCGTATTGCGTGGCAAGTTCTTCCAGCGCCGGGCCGATCTGGCGGCAGGGGCCACACCACTCGGCCCAGAAGTCGACGACGACCGGGATCGGCGACTTGCGGACCTCGGCATCGAAGGTGGCGTCAGAAACGGCGATGGTAGCAGCGCCCATGGCTTTTCTCCTGGGGAATTGGTCAGGGTCAGAAGCTATGGACGCGGGGGCCGAACGTCAAGGGATCGTGGTTCTTTGCAACGCCTGCCTCACGATCTCGGGATCGACGGGCATCAGGACCGGGCCACGGGTCCACAGGACGGCGGTTTCGACGCGGCGGTCGGGGTAGACCTGCGCGACCATGTGGGCATAGGCGCCAAGCTGGCGCAGGATGCCTTCGGGGATCGCTGCGGGGCTGTCGGGGATCAAGGCGTTCGACTTGAAATCGACGATCAGCACCCGGTCGGCGCTGACCAGAAGGCGGTCGATCGACCCGGTCAGGCGGTGGCCAGCCCAAGGGGCGGTCACGCCAACTTCGGCCAGCGAGTCCGGGCCGAAAAGCCTTGCAAGCCCAGGATCGCCCAGAATCGCCTGCAGCTGCGGCAGGGCATCGGCCAGAATGGCTGCATCCGGGATCAGCGCCGCCGCCCGGGCGGGCCAGCTGTCGGGCTCGGTGC
>JBGSVS010000615.1:0-3751 GCA_041752895.1 Tabrizicola sp. | reverse complement strand
GCCGCAGACGGGCGGTTCGGGCCTTGGGCTGGCCATCGTGGCCGAAATCGCCGGGTTGTTCGGGGCGACCTGCCGGTTCGACACTTTGGCGGACGGGCGCGGCCTGAAGGTCAGCTGCCGGTTTCCCGCCGCCACGTAGGGTGGGCTGCGTAGGGTGGGCGGGCCGCCCACCGCCCTTTCAGAGAAGCTCGACCCGATAGCTTTCGATGACGGTGTTGGCGAGAAGTTTGTCGCACATCGCCTTGACGTCGGTCTCGGCCTTCGCCGCATCGGCTTCGGCCAGATCAAGCTCGATCACCTTGCCCTGCCGCACACCGTTGACCCCGGCAAAACCCAGCGACCCCAGCGCGTGACGGACGGCCTCGCCCTGCGGATCAAGAACGCCGGATTTCAGCATGACAGTGACGCGGGCTTTCATCGGGGGCCTCCGGAGTTCCTTGGGGTTTCCGGTCCTTACCGAAGGGCCGGGACAGGGGCAAGGGCGCCTCAGTTGATCAGCGTCGGCTTCATCGGATGGGTCACGTTCGACGGCATGACGCCGAGACGCCGGGCAAGTTCGGTGTAGACATCCGCAAGGGGCAGCGGATCGGGGAGCGTGCCGTCGGGCCGTTCCGGCAGGCGCAGGTCCCACAACCGGCAGCTGTCCGGGCTGATCTCGTCGGCGACGATCAGGCGCATGAAGTCGCCCTCCCAGATGCGGCCGACCTCGATCCGGAAATCGGCAAGCCGGATGCCCACGCCCATCATCACGCCGGACAGAAAGTCGTTCACCCGCAGCGCCAGCGCCACCACGTCGTCAAGGTCCTGCTGGTTGGCCCAGCCGAAAGCGACGATATGTTCCTCGGCCACCAGGGGCGAGTTCAGCTTGTCGTCCTTGTAGTAGTATTCGACGATCGGGCGCGGCAGCTGGGTGCCTTCAGGGATGCCAAGCCGCGCGGTCATCGGTCCGGCCGCGAAGTTGCGGACGACGATTTCCAGGGGAATGATCTCGGCCATGCGGACCAGCTGCTCGCGCATGTTCAGACGGCGGATGAAGTGCGTGGGCACGCCGATCTGATTGAGGCCCGACATGAAGAATTCCGAAAGCCGGTTGTTCAGGACGCCCTTGCCCTCAAGCGTGCTTGGCGCGGCAACGGATGAACTGCTGTCGTCCTTGAAATACTGCACCAGCGTGCCGGGCTCGGGTCCTTCATAAAGGATCTTGGCCTTGCCTTCGTAGACCTTCTTGCGCCGTGCCATGCCGTCTCCGATCAAGGGCCGCAGGTCCCGCGGACGGGGGCGGACCCGGTATTCTTCGGGCTATACGGCAAGGCAGGGTTGGTCGCAAGGTTTCGGGTGGCCTTCCTGTCGTGCGGGCCGCCCTGTCAGTTCGGCCTGCCGCTTCGGGCCGCGCCAAAGAGCCGCAAGCCCTTCTTCAGCCAGCCTTCGTCACCGCGCAGACTGTTGTCGACGCCGGGAGGTGGCGGAGAGCGGGGGCGGTCGCCAAAGGTCTCACGCTCGTCGAGGACCGAGTTCGGGTGAAACAGCGTCCAGGTGTCGGTCTGAAAGCCGTGCACACCCTCGGTACAAAGCCGCAGGCGCAGCTTCAAGGTGCCCTCTTCGTTGCCCATCGTGTCGCCGTCGCGGTATTCGTGCCCGTATTCCAGCATCATCATCGTGGCCGCATAGACGTGCTGCACCGCCTCTTTCGGATCAAGCTTGACGGCGGGCATGCAAACCTCGTGCCCGTTGAAGGCAGCGCAGCCGATGGTATTGACGGTGAAGGTCGTCTCGGTCAACGCGGCGACGGCGTAGTTGATCCATTGCAGCGCCGGGAACTTGCCCTTGTGTGCCATGTCAGCCGCCGCGACCCAGGTTTTCGGCGGCAGGATCAGGTCGGCGCTGGGGAAGTAGATCCCAAGGCAGGTCGGCAGCTTGGCGAAGATCGCGGTCAGGCAGGTCATGCGCCGGGCCGCGTCGAACCGGGCGGGGATCGTGGCGTCGACCGAGCCGACCGAGACCGAGAACACACTGCGATGCGCGGCGATGGCGTGGCGCGCCTCGGGGAAGGCGAAGCGGGATTTCTGGATCAGGCTTTCGGGGTCGATCTCCAGCGGGCCGGGGGTCGACAGGAAGTTGATCAGCCCGTGCCGCGCATTGGCCGCACCGTTTGTGTCGCCGAAGTAGGTGCCCATCGACACGGTCGCGCTGTCGAAGGGCGGTGCGACTTCCACTGTGAAGGCCCAGGCGAGATCGGGGTAATCCTCGCGCACCGCTTCCCAGATTTCGGGGAAGCGGAACTGGATCGGTTCGGACAGAAGGACATAGGCGGTGAAGTTGTCCTTCAGCCGCTTGTCGCTGTAGCGAACAGGGTCGGCCATGTCAGTCGGCGCGGCGTTGCAGCATCAGCATGACTTCGAAGATCTTGATGAAGGTCGTCTCGGGCACGCCCAGCCGTTCCCCCATCACCATCAGCATCTGCTTTTCCTCGTTCGAGAGCGAGCCGTCGGCCAGCGCCGTGCGGATCGCAAAGCAAAGCGCGGTTTCGCGCAAGGCCGGGGGCAGGTTTGCGGTCGCCGCAGCGAACACATGCTCGGCGCCTTTCGAGCGCAAGTCGGTGAGGATCGCCTTGCCAAGGTCGACCGTGCGCTGCGCACCGACGGCGTGGAAGATCGGGCTGTAAGAGCACATGTTCAGGATCTGATGCATTTCCGAGTCGTCGATCTTGCCGTCGGATGCGGCAATCAGCAGCGGCAGCGCCAGCACGGCGCGCGCGGTGTCGTCATTGGGATTGCGGCCCGCGATGCCTGACCGAAGCGATGAAAAAAGACCCATGATCCAACTTTGTTAATGGTTACTGTTGCGAGATCGGTGTGTAATCGGAATTGGGCACAACTTTGGCGAAAGCAGGGTGGTGTCACGACGTGCCGAAACGCTCGCCCCTTGCAGCCTTGGGTGGGCGTGGGCATATAGGGGCCGAAGACCAGCGCCAGGGAGCGGCAGATGACCACCTTCGACGATCGCGAAAACGCCTTCGAGGCCAAGTTCGCCCATGACAGCGAGATGCAGTTCCGGGCCGAAGCGCGGCGCAACAAGCTTTTGGGTCTCTGGGCCGCGGGGCTTCTGGGGAAATCGGAAGAAGCGGCTGCGGCCTATGCGCTGGAAGTCGTCAGCGCCGATTTCGAGGAAGCCGGTGACGAGGACGTGGTGCGCAAGGTCGTGGCGGATCTGGCTGGCAAGGCCAGCGCTGATGACATTCGTGCCAAGATGAAGGAACTGCTGCCCGTCGCGAAGGCGCAGCTTATGTCCGAACTCTAAGCGTTCGCTTCGCTGCAGCGGATTTGGCGCGGTCCCGTCGGGGCCGCGCTTTTCATTTCTGCCGATTTTAACTGTTAACCGGATCGCCAGCGCAGCCGGTGCACCCTTGGGCCTTCGATTTGGCGGAGGATTCGGGTGCGGCAACAGGGCATGGCGCGGGCCGTGGGCGCAAGATTTTACCGGCGGCTGGCGCTGACCGGGGGGATCGGCTTCCTCTTCCTCTGGCTTCTAGCGGAACGGCTGAAGGACATCGACCCAGGGCGCGTGTTGCAGGCCTTGGGCGGGATCGGGGTGTTGCCCCTGCTGGGCGCATCTTTGGCAACGGGGCTAAGCTTTGTTGCCGTGGAGGGCTACGATCAGGCCTGGCACCGGCACTTGCGGACCGGGGTTAACCCGGCGCGGGCGCGGCGGGCGGGGTTTGCGGCGATTGCGATTGCTCAGACCGTCGGGATGG
>JBGSVS010000614.1:0-3704 GCA_041752895.1 Tabrizicola sp. | reverse complement strand
GGCGGCGCGGGCGGGCTGTCCGGGGATGTCGGCCGCACGCTGCGGGAGCCGGGATCTGCGCCGATCTCGTCCCGGATCGAGGCGAGCGGATCGTCGACCGGCTGCGGCTTCGGCTCGGGCAGGGTGACGGGGCCGACCCCGGTCGTCGGGGGCTCCGGTTCGGGCATCTCTGGCTTGGGCATCTCTGGCAGGGCGTCCCAGAGATGCGGCGCGATCTCGGCCACCAGCGCATTGCCGCGCTTGACGTCCGGGTCGGCGGTGGCGCTGGCATGGGACAGGGTGGCCGCAAGGGTCTTGATCCACCCGGCGACCCGCAGATGCGATGGCACAAAGCGTTCTGCCCGGCCAAGCTTGCCCGCCGGAATCCGCCCCGCGCCGTTCTTTACATTGACCGCGACCCTGCGTGCGCGGCGCGCGGTCCAGGCATGCAGCGGGGCCACCAACTCGCGCGACAGATGCAGCGTCGCCCGTCCCAGGGCGCGCAGGTCGAACGGCGGGCGCTGTCCGCCCGAAGCCCAGATTTCGGGGCGAGCCTTTCCGGGCCGCTTTCCAAAGGGACTTTCCGCCATGACACTCCCGCCGCCAGTTGCCGCCGCAGGGTAGTCGACCCGCGCGACCCCGGCAACCGTGGCCGAAAAGGTTGCCAAAGCATGAATGACCACAAGGGTAGTGATGGAATATCAATACCTTGGCAAGTAGGTCCCGCGTGGACAAAAAGCAGAAAGGGCGCCCGAAGGCGCCCTTTCCAGTCCGCTGTCCCGAAGGATCAGCAGGAGTAGTACATCTGATACTCGACCGGGTGCGGCGTGTGCTCGTAGGCGTAGACCTCTTCCCACTTCAGCGCCATGTAGGCCTCCAGCTGGTCGCGGTCGAACACGTCGCCCGCCAGCAGGAAGTCCATGTCCTTCTCCAGCTCTTCCAGAGCCTCCCGCAGCGAGCCGCAGACGGTCGGGATTTCGGCCAGTTCCTCGGGGGGCAGATCGTAGAGGTCCTTGTCCGAAGCCGGACCCGGGTCGATCTTGTTCTTGATGCCGTCAAGACCGGCCATCAGCAGCGCCGCGAAAGCGAGGTAAGGGTTCGCCGACGGATCGGGGAAACGGGCCTCGACACGCTTGGCCTTCGGCGATTCCGTCCATGGAATACGGACGCAGCCCGACCGGTTGCGGGCCGAATACGCGCGCAGAACCGGGGCTTCGAAGCCGGGGATCAGGCGCTTGTAGCTGTTGGTGCCCGGGTTGGTCAGCGCGTTCAGCGCCTTGGCATGCTTCAGGATGCCGCCGATGAAATACAGCGCCTCCTGGCTCAGATCGGCATACTTGTCGCCCGCGAAGAGGGGCTTGCCGCCCTTCCAGATCGACATGTTGACGTGCATCCCCGACCCGTTGTCGCCCTTCATCGGCTTCGGCATGAAGGTCACGGTCTTGCCGTAAGCGTGGGCCACGTTGTGGATCACGTATTTGTACTTCTGGATGTTGTCGGCCTGTTCGACCAGACCGCCGAAGATCATCCCAAGTTCATGCTGGCAGGTCGCGACCTCGTGGTGGTGCTTGTCGACCTTGATGCCCATCCGCTTCATCGTGGACAGCATCTCGCCGCGGATGTCCTGGGCTTCGTCGACCGGGTTGACCGGGAAGTAACCGCCCTTGTGGCCCGCGCGGTGGCCGTAGTTGCCGCCTTCGGTCACGGTGTCGGTGTTCCAGGCAGCGGCTTCCGCATCGATCTCGTAGGACACCTTGCGGGGGGTCACGGAATAGCGGACGTCGTCGAAGATGAAGAATTCAGCCTCGGGACCGAAGTAGGCCGCGTCACCGATGCCCGAGGACTTGAGGTAAGCCTCAGCCTTCAGCGCGATCTGGCGCGGGCAGCGGGCATAGGCCTCGTTCGTGTCCGGCTCGACCACGTTGCAATGCACGCACATGGTCTTTTCGGCGTAGAACGGGTCGATGTAGACCGAAGCCGGATCGGGGATCAGCTTCATGTCGGACTGATCGATCGACTTCCAGCCCGCGATCGACGAGCCGTCGAACATGAAGCCTTCCTCGAAGAAATCCTCGTCCACCAGGTCGGCCACCAGCGTCACGTGCTGGAGCTTGCCTTTCGGGTCGGTGAAACGGATGTCGACGTATTCGACTTCCTCGTCCTTCATCAGTTTCAGAGCATTCTTCACTGCGCTCATCATGCTGCCTTTCGGTTTGGTTTCAGTTAGGGCTGTAACGCCCGGTTTTGGATCAACCCCACGAATTTTCGACGAAAATTCGCAAGACTGCGTCAGACAGCATCGTCGCCGGTCTCTCCGGTGCGGATGCGGATGGCTTGTTCCACGGGGGTGACGAAGATCTTGCCGTCGCCGATCTTGTCGGTGCGCGCGGCCGTGATGATCGCTTGGACGGCGGTATCGACCATGTCGTCGGTCAGCACGACCTCGATCTTCACCTTGGGCAGGAAGTCGACGACATATTCGGCACCGCGGTACAGTTCGGTGTGGCCCTTCTGGCGGCCGAAGCCCTTGACCTCGGTGACCGACAGGCCCTGGATCCCGGCTTCCTGAAGCGCCTCTTTCACTTCATCCAGCTTGAACGGCTTGATGATCGCTTCGACTTTCTTCATTGGGCCGACTCCCCCCCGGTTCCGTCTTTGCCCGTCTGACCACTTCCCCGCGGGGGGGACAATGTGACAGGGTTTCGTTCTGGGCTTCGCCGGGGGGATTCCTTGGGGTGTGCCTAAAATTTATGCAATGCGCCTGCGGGGTGGGCAGTTTGAAAACTTGGGTGCTTGAAGAATGACCGAACTCCTGACCGCCGCGCAGATGCGGGCCATTGAAGCGGCGGCGATAGCCTCGGGCGAGGTCACCGGTCTGGAACTGATGGAGCGCGCCGGGCGGGGCGTGGTCGAGGCGATCTTCGAGGAATGGCCTGAGCTGGCTGCCACCTCGCACCGGGCGGTGGTCCTCTGCGGGCCGGGCAACAACGGCGGCGACGGGTTCGTGGTCGCGCGGCTGTTGCAGGAGTGGGGCTGGGAGGTGGAGGTCTTCCTTTACGGCGACCCGGAGCGTCTGCCGCCGGATGCGCGGGTGAATTGTGAGCGGTGGTTGGGGATGGGGGAGGTGAGGCGTCTTTCAGATGCCGATCTTGACTTGGATGGAACGTGGCGCATCGTTGACGAAATCAACGTTCTTGAGCCGCGTCTCTTGATTGAGGCCTTTTTCGGAATAGGCCTGAGCAAGCCGGTTAGCCAAGAATTGCAGTCGCTCTTTCAGGTCATCGACATGCAAATTCGGATCGATCACGGTGATCGCACACGATTAGTGTCGATCGACATCCCTTCCGGCGCTTGCGCCGACTCTGGAATTGGTCTCGACGCCCACGAAGATCGCCGGGCCGACTATAACATCTTCCGCGCTCACCTGACGGTGACCTTCGAGACGCCGAGGTCGGGCCACTTTCTAGAGGAATGCCCAGACTATTGCGGTAAGCTGGTCGTCAAGAAGCTTGGAATTTGGAAGCACTGGCGCAAGACAGATAGCCAGCTGGTTCTCGCCGATTTGGGTTACCACGAAGGTTTCTGGCGGCTGGGTTGGCTCAGAAAGCCTGCTGGATCGCACAAATACTCCCACGGCCACGCCTTCATCCTCTCCGGCCCCTCCGGTCGCGGCGGGGCGGCGCGGTTGGCGGCGCGGGGGGCTCTGCGGATCGGGGCGGGGGTGG
>JBGSVS010000613.1:0-7083 GCA_041752895.1 Tabrizicola sp. | reverse complement strand
GAAGGCCTGCCCGACATCACCCCGTTCGACCGGCAGGACTCGGCCCTCTTGTCGATCCTGGGCGAGGCGGATGCGCTTCTGATCCGCCCGGTCGAAGACGGCCCGCGTGGCACCGGGACCACGGTAGACTATCTGCCGCTTTAACCTTCTGTGGATAACCCTTGACACAAACCGGGAACACGGGCAGAACATTGCGTTAACACATTCCGTGGGGGGCCCGCAGATGCTGACACGCAAGCAGTTGGAACTTCTGGACTTCATCAAGACCCGGTTGGATCGCGACGGGGTGCCGCCGTCCTTCGACGAGATGAAGGATGCGCTGGACCTGCGCTCCAAGTCAGGCATCCACCGGCTGATCACCGCGCTGGAGGAACGGGGCTTCATCCGCCGACTCGCCCACCGCGCCCGGGCACTGGAAATCGTCAAGCTGCCCGATGCGATGGAACGCCCCGGCTTCTCGCCCAAGGTGATCGCGGGCGACAAGGTTGACCCTCCGCGCGGCGCGATGTCGGTGTCCACGGTCGATGCGATGGAACTGCCGGTGATGGGCCGCATCGCCGCTGGCGTCCCGATCGAGGCGATCTCGGAAGTGTCGCATCATGTGGCCGTGCCGGGGTCGATGATGTCGGGCAAAGGGCAGCACTATGCCCTTGAAGTCAAAGGCGATTCCATGATCGAGGCCGGGATCAACGATGGCGACATTGTGGTGATCCGCGAACAGACGACGGCCGAAAACGGTGACATCGTCGTGGCGCTGGTCGAAGATCACGAGGCGACGCTGAAACGCTACCGACGCCGCGGCAACATGATCGCGCTCGAAGCCGCAAACCCGGCCTATGAGACGCGGGTGTTCCCGGACCACCTCGTCAAGGTGCAGGGCCGCCTTGTGGGCCTGATCCGCAGCTACTGATCCGCAGTTACTGGGCCGCCAGCGCCACGGCGTTCGGGTTCAGATCTGGCAACTCCACCTTCCGCGAACGGGGCGACCATAGCCGGTCTGCCCCTTTCGTCTGCTCAAAGCGCAGGCCTTCGTCGTCCTGCCAGACGGCCAGGGGACCGGTCTCGGCCAGCACCGCCTGGTCGATCAGCGGGCAGTTCGCCGGCACCACCTCGGCCTCGTTGGCGAAGATGACCAGATCGGCACGGGCGCAGGCATCGGCCAGCTTCCCTGCAGCCCCCTTCCCCGTCAGCTGAACGACACGCAGGCCTTCAAGGTCGAACCACCGCTCACCCTTCGGACCGTCGAACCCGGCCCGCGCGGCCGCATCGGCCTGCAGCGACAGATCGCCATCGTTCTGCAACCAGTTCTCGGCGGCAAAGCCCCCACCCTTCGGGGCGGAAAGCACCCGCCCCCCGGGCCCCGCAAGCCCCACCAGCCTGCCATCCCCCGACACAAGCAGCAGCGGTCGCTCCGCAACCAGCCAAAGCCCAAAGGCAAGCGCCACCGCAGCCAGCCCAACCGCCTGCACCCGCCCCCGCCAGAGGATCAGCCAGATCGCCCCCAGCGTGAACAGGGGCAGCACCCAGGGCCCCGGCGTGGGGATGGCGGTGACCGATCCCTCCCAGCCCGAAATCTCATGCGCGATGAACAGGATCCAGCGCGCGCCCTGCTCCATGAACCAGAGCGGCAGCCAGGCAAGGCCAAGCGGAGCCAGAAGCGCCGCGAGAGCCCCCGCCGGCATGATGACCGCCCCCATGACCGGCACGGTCAGCAGGTTGGCCAGAAGCCCATAGTCCGTAAACCGGTTGAAATGCGCCGCGGCATAGGGTGCCGTCGACAGGCCCCCGATCAGCGAGGAGAGGACCAGCGTGAAGACCGGCATCACCCAGCGCGGAATGCGTTGGCGGTAGATGCTTCCGTCCAGCGCCGCAAAGCCCACGATCAGCGCGATGGTGGCCGCGAAGGACATCTGAAACCCCGGCTCCAGCAGGCTTTCGGGTTTCAGAAGAAGCAGGATCATCGCGGCCACAGCCACCGACCGCAGGGTCATCGCGCGACGGTCCAGAAGCACCGCGCCCAGCACCACCGAGATCATGATGAAAGCGCGTTCCGTTGCCACATTGGCCCCAGACAGAAGCAGATAGAACAACGCGACCCCAAGGCTGACTACGGCGGCGACCTTCTTGGTGTTCACCCGCAGCGCGACATAGGGGATCAGCGCCAGGCCATAGCGGAAGAGAGCAAAGACAAAGCCGGTCAGGAAGGCCATGTTCATCCCGGAGATCGCCAGAAGGTGCGCCAGCGACGAATCCCGCAATGCCTGCACCGTGTCCCCGGTGATGGCGCTTCGGTCGCCCGTCATCGCACCGGCAGCAAAGGCCCCCGCCTGCCCGTCCATGTGCTGCAGCATCCCTTGCGTCAGCCAGGTCCTGAGACGGTCGATGGGCAAGGCACCCCCCTCCGGCTCCTCCAACAGCAGCACCGGCGTCCGCGTATAGCCCACGGCCCCCAGCTGGTCGAAGAACGCCATCCTTCGGAAGTCGAAGGCCCCCGGCTCCACCGGGCCTTCGGGGGCGGCCAGGTTCGCCGTCAGGATCACCACCTGCCCCGGAAGCGGTTGCAGCCAGTCCTGCTCCTTCTGCAGGGAGACGCGCACGCGAAGCGGGGTCTTTTCGGGCGAAACCTCGCGCAGGACCACCTGGTCCAGCGTCAGCCGCAGCGCGTCGGACTGCGACCGGTCAATCTCGACAATCCGGCCCTCAACCGGGCCGTAATAGCGGAAGGTCAGCATGGGGGCGTCCAGCGTATGCGCGCGGATCCCGGCGGCGATCCAGCCTGCGGCAAGGGCGGCGATGGCAAAGCCCAGTGGTCGCGCGAGTGCGGACCGCCAGCCAAGGCCCAACCCGCCCGCCAGCAGAAGGGCCGCAACCGAATAGCTTCCGGCGCCCGGTTCATTGTCAAGGGTGAACCAGGCCCCGATGCCGCAGCCGATCAGCACGGCGATCCAGGGGAACAGCATCCCCCGCGCCGTCTGCAGCGCCTCAAGCGGTGCCAAGAGGAGCCGCGCCACCACCTTGTTTCCCACCCCGCGATTGCCTAAACCCGGGCGCAACCCTACGCCCCGCATGGTTTCCGAAAGGTTAACGCCCGATGTCCGCCCAAGTTGTCACCCGCTTCGCGCCCTCGCCGACGGGCTATCTGCACATCGGCGGCGGGCGGACGGCCTTGTTCAACTGGCTTTACGCACGCGGACGCGGCGGCAAGTTCCTTCTCAGGATCGAAGACACCGACCGCGAACGGTCGACCCCCGAAGCGACCGCCGCGATCTTGCGCGGACTGACCTGGCTTGGTCTCGACTGGGACGGCGATGTCGTCAGCCAGTTCGAACGCCGGGACCGCCATGCCGAGGTCGCGCATCAGATGCTGGCGCGAGGAACGGCCTACAAGTGCTTCTCGACGCAGGAAGAAATCGCCGCGTTTCGAGCCTCGGAAGAGGCGGCGGGCCGCTATCCGGTCTTCCTCTCGCCCTGGCGCGATGCCGATCCCGCGACCCATCCCGACGCGCCATTTGCGATCCGCATGAAGGCCCTCCGCACCGGCGAGACGATCATCGAGGACCAGGTCCAAGGCCGTGTGGTCATCAAGAACGAGACGCTGGACGACATGATTGTCCTGCGAAGTGACGGGACGCCCGTCTACATGCTGGCCGTGGTGGTTGATGACCATGACATGGGGGTGACCCATGTGATCCGCGGCGACGATCACCTGAACAACGCAGCTAGACAGCAGATGGTCTATGACGCGATGGGCTGGCAGGTGCCCACTTGGGCGCATATCCCGCTGATCCACGGGCCGGACGGCAAGAAACTGTCGAAACGCCACGGCGCGACCGGGGTCGAGGAATACCAGGCGATGGGCTATCCGGCCGCCGGGATGCGCAACTACCTGACACGGCTTGGCTGGGCGCAGGGTGATGCCGAAATATTCACTTCGGACGAGGCGAAAAAGATGTTCGACTTGTCTGGAATTGGTCGGGCGCCCGCGCGTCTGGACTTCAAGAAGCTGGAGAACACTTGCGGTCATCACATGGCGATGGCCGACGATGCTGCACTGCTGCATGAATTGCGGGCCTTTCTTGCTGCAGCGGACCGTGACCCCCTGACGTCCGGCCAGGTAGACCGCATGCTGGCGGCGCTGCCTTTCCTAAAGAAGTCTGCGAAGACATTCCCGGAACTCATGGAAAAGGCAGCATTTCTGCTTGTTGACCGCCCCATCCTAAGGGACGCGAAAGCCGAGGAGGCGCTGGATACGGTATCCCGTGGTATACTGCAGTCATTGACGCCGCGACTGCAAAATGCTAGCTGGACAAAGGACACGCTGGAGCCGATCCTGACCGAGATCGCCACCGAATACGGCATCGGGTTTGGCAAGCTTGCAGCCCCCTTGCGGGCCGCGATTGCGGGCCGAACTGTTACACCTTCGGTTTACGACATGATGCTAGTCATCGGTCGAGAAGAAACCGTCGCCAGGCTGTTGGACGCATCATCGTGATCGGCGCCCCCCGGCCTTGAACCCACCCCGACCGGGGTGCAGGATAGCCAATGGCCTCCCTTGCCACGGGGATGGTCGAAAGGATCGGGGAGAAATATGCCGGACACTGTCGCCAAGCTACACCTGAACGGGAACACCTACGACCTGCCCGTCCACAAACCCACCATCGGCCCCGATGTGCTGGACATCCGCAAGCTTTACGGTGAGGCGGACGTGTTCACCTTCGACCCGGGTTTCACCTCGACCGCGGCCTGCGAAAGTGCCATCACCTATATCGACGGCGATGTGGGCGAGCTTTTGTATCGCGGCTATCCCATTGAACAGCTGGCCGAAAAGTCGTCGCACCTTGAGGTCTGCTTTCTGCTTCTCTACGGAGAACTGCCGACCTCGGTGCAGCTGGCCGATTTCACCCAGCGCGTGACCCGGCACACGATGGTGCATGAACAGATGCACTACTTCTTCCGGGGCTTCCGCCGCGACGCCCATCCGATGGCGACGATGGTCGGCGTGGTGGGCGCGATGGCGGCCTTCTATCACGACTCGACCGACATCAACGATCCCTGGCAGCGTGAGGTGGCGGCGATCCGGATGATCGCGAAACTGCCGACCATCGCGGCGATGGCCTACAAGTATTCGGTGGGCCAGCCCTTCGTCTATCCGAAGAACGCGCTCAGCTATGCGGGCAACTTCCTGAACATGTGCTTCGCCGTCCCGGCTGAGGATTACGTGGTCAATCCGATCCTGGAAAAGGCGATGGACCGCATCATGATGCTCCACGCCGACCACGAACAGAACGCCTCGACCTCGACCGTCCGGCTGGCCGGGTCGTCGGGCGCGAACCCCTTCGCCTGCATCGCAGCCGGGATTGCCTGCCTTTGGGGGCCCGCGCATGGCGGGGCGAACCAGGCTTGCCTCGAAATGCTGAAGGAAATCGGCACCGTCGACCGCATCCCCGAGTTCATCGCCAAGGCCAAGGACAAGACCTCGGGCTTCCGGCTGATGGGCTTTGGCCACCGGGTCTACAAGAACTTCGACCCGCGCGCGAAGGTGATGAAGGAATCGGCTGACGAGGTGCTGGGGCTTCTGGGCGTTGACAACAACCCCCTCCTTCAGGTCGCCAAGGAACTGGAACGCATCGCGCTGGAGGACGAATACTTCATCTCGAAGAAGCTTTACCCGAACGTCGACTTCTACTCGGGCATCATCCTTGAGGCGATGGGCTTCCCGACCGCGATGTTCACACCGATCTTCGCCTTGTCGCGCACGGTCGGCTGGATCAGCCAGTGGAAAGAGATGATCGCCGAGAAGGGCCAGAAGATCGGCCGTCCGCGCCAGCTGTATATCGGCCCGACCAAGCGCGACTACGTCGATCTGCGTCACCGCTAAGCCACTGCAACACCTGCATAAGGGCCGCTTTCGGGCGGCCTTTTCCTTGCGCGCTAACGCCGCAGAGGATGCCTGATGCTTTTCGTCGGGAACACCCCATATCCCGGGTTGTGCTTTCGACTGTGGAGTATAGCCATGAAAGACACCTACCCTGACCTGACGGCGCACCACGCGCCGGCTACATTCGGTGACCGCGTCGCCTTGAAGACCGTGAAGTTCATGCGCGTTTTTGCCGACGCCTTCTTTTCCAAGCGCTACGGCCACCGCGCGGTCGTGCTGGAGACGGTCGCTGCCGTCCCGGGGATGGTGGGGGGCCTTCTCCAGCACCTGAAGGCCTTGCGCCACATCCGCGACGACCAGGGCTGGATCCGGGAACTTCTGGAGGAAGCCGACAACGAACGCATGCACCTGATGACCTTCATCCACGTCGCTCAGCCCTCGCGCTTCGAACGTGCGGTCATCATGATCGGCCAGGCGATCTTCTATAACGCCTATTTCTGGCTGTATCTCTTCGCCCCGCGCATTGCGCACCGGATCGTGGGGTATCTCGAGGAAGAGGCGGTGGTCAGCTACACCCAGTACCTCGCACAGATCGATGCCGGAAAGGTCGAGAACGTCCCCGCCCCGCAGATTGCCATCGATTACTGGAGACTTTCCCCCGATGCGCGGCTGCGTGACGTGGTCACCGTCGTCCGCGCTGACGAGGCCGGACACCGGGACCGCAACCACGAGATGGCCGATCAGCTGAAGACGGCTTAGGCGCGACCATCCAAAGCACCGACGGCCCGGGAATGCGCGGGCCGCGTGTAGCGGAATGCCCCTTACTGGCGCGCAGGCTAGCGAAAGCGCGAAATGCGAACCGGCGCAGCAGCACATCCTCTGTCACCCGGTCCGCCTTGGTGGCCCGATGCCCGGCACGGGATGAATTGGAGGCCTTGTCCCGGTCGCAAGCGACTTCGGTGGCAGCAACCGTGGGGGTCTTCGGATCGCCCTCGCGCCTAGCCTAGGGCTCTGGCGGGGCGGCTTGAAGCCCGATTCTGACGGTCGGTGGCCAACGCTTTCCCGCCGCCGCCACTGCAGTCGGGTGCAGCCGCTCGGACCGGTCGCGCCCCACTGCACGCCTGCGCCGAAGCAGGAACGCTTTGCCCCAGCTGCGCAAGGTCCCGACCATCGGCGCCTCTGCGTCGCAGGGATACCGGGCGCGC
>JBGSVS010000612.1:0-8111 GCA_041752895.1 Tabrizicola sp. | reverse complement strand
TCTCGTCGTGCCCACGGCCCGCCAGATACAGCGCCATCGCCCGGCCCAGCCGCTTGCCTGCGCCCGTCACCAGTGCGGTCATTTCGCCTTGCCCCCGCAGTCGCATGTCCTGGTGCCGATCAAGGGGCGGTTGCAGCTGTCGCAGCGGACGGTGCCGCGCCGCTTTTGCATCGCGCGGGGCAGGGCCGAAGGGAAGAAGGCGCGACCGATCAGGGCGACGAGAACCATCGCGAGAAGGAACAGGAGGATGACCTTGACCAGCATCTAGAGACCATACCTTGCCCAGAGCGCCCGGTCCTCGACCGCGCCAAGTGTTTCGTCGACCAGCGACAGGCCAAGCCGCTGGAACAGGCTGCGCCTGCGGCCAAGGGGGACCAATCGGACCTTTTCGCCGTAAAGCTGTTTCAGCTTTGGTACCATGTGCGCGACGCCATCGGTCAGGCCAAGGTCGACAGACTGTTGACCCACCCAGATGTCGGCGTTGAACAGGTCGGCAGTCTCATTCAGCCGCTTGCCGCGCGCGTGTTTGACGTGGTCAATGAAGGCCTGGTGGATCGGGGTTTGTAGGGCCTTCAGGCGCTCCACGTCCTCAGGTTTTTGCGGCAGGAAGGGGTCGGCAAAGCTTTTGGACCTGCCGGCGGTGACGACGCGGCGTTCGACGCCCTGACGCGCCATCAGTTCGGGAAAGCCGAAGCTGACAAAGATCACGCCGATGGATCCGACAAGCGAGCTTGGGTCCACCCAGATGTCATCGGCCGCGCAGGCCAGCCAATAGCCGCCCGAGGCTGCGACATCTTCGACAAAAGCGTGGACCGGGATGTTCTTCTCATCTGCCAGCCTGCGGATGCGCGCGGCGATCAGGCTGGATTGCACCGCCGACCCCCCGGGCGAGTTCACCTGCAGCGCGACGGCGGCGGGTTTCATCTTGAAGGCCTTGTCGATCAGTGGGGCCAAGGCCTCATCATTCAGGGACCTGGTGCCGTTGCCGATGGTGCCGGACAGGCGGATCAGCGGGACCAGCGGCGGTTTCGGCAGGAAGGGGAGGAAGCGTTTCATCCCCAAGAGGTAAGCCGTGCAGGGCTTGCGGGCAAGGGCAGGGCGGGGCAGGGTTCGGGAATGATCGACAAGCTGGAAATGTTCATCGCGCTGGCGAAGGAACGGCACTTCGGTCGCGCGGCCGAGGTGTGCGGGGTGACGCAGCCCTCGCTCTCCAGTGCGATCCGGCAGCTGGAGGATCAGTTGGGCGTGCAGCTGGTGTTCCGGGGCAGCCGGTTTCAGGGCCTGACACCCGAGGGGCAGCGGGTGCTGGACCGGGCGCTGGGCATCGTGGGCGACGTGCGGGCGCTGAAGGACGAGATGCGGGTGGTGCGCTCCGGCCTGTCGGGCAACCTGCGCATCGGGGTGATCCCGACGGCGCTGCCGATGGTCGCGGACCTGACCGGGCCCTTCACGCACAAGCACCCCAATGTGCGGGTGTCGATCCTGTCGCGGACCAGCGTCGAGATCCTGACCGGGATCGAGGCTTTGGACCTTGAGGCCGGGATCACTTACCTCGACAACGAGCCGCTGGGCCGGGTGTCGCAGGTGCCGCTTTACACCGAATTCTATCGGCTGCTGATTGCGCCGGGGTCGGATCTGGCGTCGCGTCGGCAGGTTACATGGGGAGATCTGTCGGCGGTGCCTTTGTGCCTGCTGACCTCGGACATGCAGAACCGGCGAATCGTCAACCAGCATCTGGGCGAGGCCGGGGTTGCGGCAGTGCCGATGATCGAGTCGAATTCGACCATGGCGCTGGTCAGCCATGTGTTGACCGGGCGCTGGGCATCCGTGGTGCCGAAAAGGCTGGCGGACATGTTCGTGGCGGATGGGCGGCTGCAGTCCATCCCGATTGTCGAGCCGGAGGCGGAGCATACCGTCGGTCTGATCGCCGCCCGGCGGGACCCGCAGACTCCGGTGTTGCAGGCGCTGGTGGATGAGGCTGTGCGGCTGTTTCGATAGGCTTTGTCTATTGATTGACGGTATATCGACATTGAAAATCGTATCAATCCGCGCGTATACCTTGGCATGCCAGCCAGAGGTTCGCCCGCATGCTCGATTCCCACGACCACTCCGACCGGATCGCCGAGATTCTTGAGGCCCATCAAGGGCTGGAGGGGCCGCTGCTGCCGATCCTCCACGCGATCCAGGCGGCGTTCGGGTATGTGCCCGATACAGCTATCCCGCAGATCGCCAAGGCGCTGATGCTGTCGAAGGCCGAGGTGCATGGGGTCATCAGTTTTTACCACGACTTCCGCGAAAAGCCCGCCGGTCGGCATGTGCTGAAGCTGTGCCGGGCCGAGGCGTGCCAGACCGTTGGCGCGGATGCGGTGGCGGACCGGATCAAGCGGGCGCTGGGGATCGACTGGCATGAGACGACGGCAGATGGCCGTGTGACGCTGGAGCCGGTGTTCTGCCTGGGCCTCTGCGCCTGCGGACCGGCGGCGATGGTTGACGGGCGGCTGGTGGGCCGCTGCGATGAGTCGATTGTCGCGGAGGTGGCGAAATGAGGGTTTTCGTTCCGCTGGATAGCGTTGCCGTTGCCTTGGGGGCCGACAAGCTGGCCGAGGCGATTGTGGCCGAGGGCGCGGCGCGTGGGGTTGTAGTGCAGGTTGTCCGCAACGGAAGCCGCGGGATGGTCTGGCTGGAGCCGCTGGTCGAAGTGGTGACCGAGGCCGGACGGGTTGGCTTTGGGCCGATGACCGTGGCCGACGTGCCGGGGCTGTTCGGCGATCTGGCTGCGCATCCCAAGGCGCTGGGGCTGGTCGAAGAGCTGCCCTGGATGAAGGGGCAGACCCGGCTGACGTTTGCTCGGGTCGGCGTGATCGACCCGCTGTCGCTGGACGACTACCGCGCGCATGGCGGGCTGGTGGGGCTGGAGCGCGCCAAGGGGATGACCAAGCCGCAGATCGTGGCGGAGGTGACGGAGTCGGGCCTGCGCGGTCGTGGCGGTGCTGGTTTCCCGACGGGGATCAAGTGGAAGACGGTGTCTGAGGCCCCGGGTGAGCAGAAATACATCGTCTGCAACGCGGATGAGGGCGACAGCGCGACGTTTGCCGACCGGATGCTGATGGAGGGCGACCCCTTCACGCTGATCGAAGGCATGGCGATTGCCGGTCTGGCCTGCGGGGCGACCAAGGGGTATGTGTATATACGGTCCGAGTATCCGGTGGCGATCCGGGTGATGGAAGCCGCCGTTGTGGTGGCCCGCGATGCCGGGGTGCTGGGGCCGGCCTTCGACATGGAAATCCGCGTCGGCGCGGGGGCCTATGTCTGTGGCGAAGAGACGTCGCTGCTGAACAGCCTTGAGGGCAAGCGCGGCGTGGTCCGCGCCAAGCCGCCGCTGCCTGCGCTGCAGGGGTTCATGGGGCGGCCCACGGTCGTCAATAACGTGATCTCGCTGGCCTCGGTGCCGGTGATCATGGCGAAGGGCGCGGCGTTTTATAAGGACTTCGGTCTGGGGCGGTCTCGCGGGACGATCCCGCTGCAGATCGCAGGGAACGTGAAGCGCGGTGGGCTTTACGAGGTGGCGTTCGGCCTGACCCTGGGCGAGATCGTGAACGAGATTGGCGGCGGCACCGCCTCGGGTCGGCCGGTCAAGGCCGTGCAGGTTGGTGGCCCCTTGGGCGCATGGTTCCCGCCGTCGCTGTTTGACACTCCCTTCGGTTATGAAGAGTTCGGCGCGAAGGACGGGCTGATCGGCCACGCAGGTCTGACCATCGCCGATGACAGCACCGACATGCTGCAGATGGCGCGCTTCGCGATGGAGTTCTGCGCCATCGAGTCGTGTGGCAAGTGCACGCCCTGCCGGATTGGGTCCACGCGCGGGGTGGAGACCATCGACCGGCTGGCGCGGGGCGATGCTTCGGCGATGCCGATCCTGACCGACCTCTGCAACACGATGAAACTCGGCTCGCTGTGCGCGCTGGGCGGGTTCACGCCGTACCCCGTGATGTCGGCGATCACCCATTTCCCGGATGACTTCGCCCACGCGAAGGAGGCTGCCGAATGACCGAGACGGTGAAGGGCCCAGCGTCCTATTTCCCCTCGATCGAGAAGAAATACGGTCAACCGATGAGCCATTGGTTCGACCAGATCAAGGACAAGCTCGACCTGCCTCATATGCAGATCGTCGCGTTCCTGAAAGACACCCATTCGATGGGCCATGGCCATGCGAATGCCATCGTAGCCCACCAGCTTGCTGCACGGAAAGGCTAATCAGATGAAAGACTTCATCATCCCCGACCGCGATTTCGGCACTCCGGCTGCCAAATCGAAGACCATGGTCACGCTGACCATTGACGGCTTTGATGTGACGGTGCCGGAAGGCACCAGCATCATGCGCGCGGCGGCTGAGGCGGGCATTCAGGTGCCAAAGCTTTGCGCGACGGACAGCGTCGATGCCTTTGGGTCCTGCCGGCTGTGCCTGGTGGAGATCGAGGGGCGGAACGGCACCCCGGCGTCTTGCACCACTCCGGTTGCGCCCGGCCTGAAAGTCCACACCCAGAACGCCAAGCTGAAGCAGCTGCGGCGCGGGGTGATGGAGCTGTATATATCGGACCACCCGCTGGACTGCCTGACTTGCAGCGCCAATGGCGACTGCGAGTTGCAGGACATGGCTGGGGCCGTGGGCCTGCGCGATGTGCGGTATGAGGCTGTAGATACGCACTTCAAGGTGAAGAACACCTCGGGCGAGGCGAACCCGCTGTATATACCGCGCGACGATTCCAACCCCTATTTCAGCTACGACCCGCAGAAATGCATCGTCTGCTCGCGCTGCGTCCGGGCTTGTGAAGAAGTGCAGGGCACCTTCGCGCTGACCATCGAGGGGCGGGGCTTTGACAGCCGCGTGTCGTTCGGGGCGAAGACGGACAATGCGCTGGCAAGCGACTGCGTGTCCTGCGGTGCTTGCGTGGCTGCGTGCCCGACCGCGACCCTGCAGGAGAAGTCGATCATCGAGATCGGCACCCCGTCACATGCGGTGATCACGACCTGCGCCTATTGCGGCGTGGGCTGCCAGTTCAAGGCGGAAATGCGCGGTGATGAGCTGGTGCGGATGACCCCCTACAAGCACGGCAAGGCCAACCGGGGCCATTCCTGCGTCAAGGGCCGCTTCGCCTATGGCTACGCCAGCCACCAGGACCGCATCCTGAAGCCGATGATCCGCGACAGCATCGACCAGCCTTGGCAGGAAGTGTCCTGGGCCGAGGCGATGGAATTCGCGGCGGCGAAGATGAAGGGCATTCAGGCCAAGTACGGGCGCAATTCGGTGGGGGTGATCACCTCCAGCCGTTGCACGAACGAGGAGACCTACCTTGTTCAAAAGCTGACCCGCGCGGTGTTCATGAACAACAACACCGACACCTGCGCCCGCGTCTGCCATTCGCCCACCGGCTATGGTCTGGGCCAGACCTTCGGCACCAGCGCCGGGACACAGGACTTTGATTCTGTGGAAGAATCGGACGTGATCATGGTGATCGGCGCGAACCCGAGTGCTGCGCACCCGGTCTTTGCGTCCCGGATGAAAAAGCGCCTGCGCAAGGGGGCGAAGCTGATCGTCGTCGATCCTCGGCGAACGGAAACCGTGGAAGGTCCGCACTACAAGGCGGCGCATCACCTGGCGCTGACGCCGGGGACGAACGTGGCAGTTGTCAGTGCGCTGGCACATGTGATCGTCACCGAGAAGCTGTTCGATGAGCCGTTCATTCGCACCCGCTGCGACTGGGATGAATTCCAGGACTATGCCGAGTTCATCAGCGCCCCCAACCACTCGCCCGAAGCGACTGAAATCTTGACCGGCGTTCCGGCAGAGGAACTCCGCAAGGCCGCGCGCCTTTACGCCACCGGTGGCAACGGGGCGATCTACTATGGGCTGGGCGTGACGGAACACTCGCAGGGGTCCACCACTGTCATCGGCATCGCCAACCTTGCCATGCTGACCGGCAACATTGGTCGCAAGGGTGTGGGCGTGAACCCGCTGCGGGGGCAGAACAACGTGCAGGGCAGCTGTGACATGGGGTCGTTCCCGCATGAATTGCCGGGCTACCGCCATGTGAAGAACCCGGAAGTCCGGGCGATCTATGAAAACCTCTGGGGCGTGAAGATCGACCCGGAACCCGGCCTACGCATCCCGAACATGCTGGATGCGGCGGTCGAGGGCACGTTCAAGGGCCTGTACTGCCAGGGTGAGGACATCCTGCAATCGGACCCCGACACCCACCACGTCGCGGCGGGTCTGGCAGCGATGGAATGTGTGATCGTCCACGACCTGTTCCTGAACGAGACCGCGAACTACGCGCATGTCTTCTTCCCCGGGTCTTCGTTCCTGGAGAAGGACGGGACCTTCACCAACGCCGAGCGTCGGATCAACATGGTCCGCAAGGTGATGGCGCCGAAGCAGGGCTATGCCGACTGGGAAGTGACGCAGCTCTTCGCCAAGGCGATGGGCGCGGATTGGGGCTACACCCATCCGTCGCAGATCATGGAAGAAATCGCGATGACGACCCCGTCGTTCGCGGGGGTGAGCTATGAGAAGATCGAGACGATGGGCTCGATCCAGTGGCCGTGCAACGACAAGGCCCCCGAGGGCACACCGCTGATGCACATCGACGGGTTCGTGCGCGGCAAGGGCAAGTTCATCCGGACGGAATATGTGGCGACGGATGAGAAGACCGGCCCGCGCTTCCCGCTTCTGCTGACCACCGGGCGCATCCTGTCGCAATACAACGTCGGCGCGCAGACCCGGCGGACTGCGAACGTGGTCTGGCATGACGAGGATGTGCTGGAAATCCACCCGCATGACGCCGAGAACCGGGGTGTCAATGAGGGCGACTGGGTCCGTCTTGCCAGCCGGTCCGGCGACACGACGCTGCGGGCGACGATCACCGACAGGGTCTCGCCCGGGGTGGTCTACACGACCTTCCATCATCCGGACACGCAGGCGAACGTCATCACGACGGACTTCAGCGACTGGGCGACGAACTGCCCGGAATACAAGGTGACGGCGGTGCAGGTCAGCCCGTCCAACGGACCGTCCGAATGGCAAGAGGAATACAACGCCCAGGCTGCCCTGTCGCGCCGGATTCTGGCGGCGGAATGAAGGGCGCGCGGCCAACCCCTCGGCTGGTGTTCGGGTCTTCGGTTGCGGCCGGAGAACGGGTGCTGCCCGAAGAGGTGGCCGTGGCGCTGTCGTTCAACGGGACGACGCAGGCGGTGATGATGGCGACTCCGGCGGATCTGGAGGACTTCGGGGTCGGCTTTGCGCTGACCGAAGGGATTGCGTCGCCCGACGAGGTGCTTTCGATTGACGTGGTCGAAGTGCCCCGGGGCCGCGATGTTCAGATGTGGCTGAAGCCCGAGGCAGAGGCGAGGCTTTCGGCCCGCCGCCGCACGATGTCCGGCCCGGTAGGCTGCGGGCTGTGCGGGATCGACAGCATCGAACAGGCGCTGCGTGAGGTTCCGGTGGTGCGGCCGTCGCGCTTTCGGATGACACCGGCGCAGGTTCTGGCGGCGGTTGCGGCTTTGCCAGGGGAACAGCGCCTGCATGACGCGACGCGGGCGGTGCATGGGGCGGCGTTCTGGAACGGGCGGGTGCTTCTCGCACGGGAGGACGTGGGGCGGCACAATGCGCTGGACAAGCTGGTGGGCGGGATGCTGCGGCAGGAGCTTGCGCCGCAGGGGGCTGTGGTTCTGACCAGCCGGGTGTCCACGGACATGGTGCAGAAGGTCGCGATGCTGGGCTCTCCGGTCATTATCGCGGTGTCGGCCCCGACGGTCGCGGCGGTGGAGCTAGCGGAGGCGTCGGGGATCACTCTGATTGCCCTGGCGAGGGGCGAGAGGTTCGAGGTTTTCTCGCACACGGACCGGATTTTGACGGAGGTGCCGCATGTCGGTTGAAAAGATCACCCGGATGGCGAATGACATCGCCAAGTTCATGGAATCGAAGCCGCATGCTGAGGGGGTGACGCTGCTGGCGTCCCACATCAACGACTTCTGGGACCCCCGGATGCGGCGGCAGCTGTTCGAGATTCTGGATGCCGGAGGGGCGGGGTTGCGGCCGCTGGTGATGGACGCGG
>JBGSVS010000611.1:0-4294 GCA_041752895.1 Tabrizicola sp. | reverse complement strand
CGCAGCCCGGTCGCCCTGACCGCTTAGCGTCACCGGCAGCAGGTTCATCGCCGGTGAGCCGATGAAGCTGGCCACAAAGCGCGAGGCTGGGCGCGAGTAGACCTCCATCGGGGTGCCGACCTGTTCGATCCGGCAATCGTTCAGGATCACGATCCGGTCGGCCAGCGTCATCGCCTCGGTCTGGTCGTGGGTCACATAGATCATCGTCGCCCCCAGCCGCTGGTGGAGTTCCGCCAGTTCCACCCGCGTCCTGACCCGCAATGCCGCATCAAGGTTCGACAGCGGCTCATCGAACAGGAACGCCTTCGGCTCCTTGACGATGGCCCGCCCGATCGCCACGCGCTGCCGCTGCCCGCCTGACAGTTCCGCCGGGCGCCGTGCCAGAAGCTTGTCCATCTCCAGCATCCGGGCGGCTTCGGCCACGCGCGTCTTGATCGTCTCGGCTGGCAGCCCGATGTTCTTCAGCCCGAAGGCCATGTTCTCTTCGACCGTCATGTGCGGATAAAGCGCGTAGTTCTGAAAGACCATCGCCAGGTTCCGGCTGCCAGGTGCCAGGCCTTCGGCCCGCTCGCCGCCGATCAGAAGCTTGCCATTGTCGATGCTTTCCAGCCCCGCGATCATCCGCAAAAGCGTCGACTTGCCCGACCCCGACGGGCCCAGGAACACCACGAACTCGCCCGCGTTGATCTCAAGGTTCAGGTCGCGGATGACCTCAACCGAGCCGAATTTCTTCGACACCCCTTCAAGACTGATCGACGCCATCATGATCCTCCATCCCCATTGGATCATACTTTCGGGTGGATATCCGATGTCAAGGTTTTATCCGGGCACACCCCCGTCAAAACCGGAAAAGCCGAAGGCTAGCGCCGCTCGATCACGCCCAGAAAGCTTAGCGCCTGTTCCAGATCGGTCCGCTGTTTGGCGTCCGACCTGTTGAACCCGGCACAAAGCGTATCGAACCGCTTGCGCAGGGCCTTCTTCTCCTCGCCCTTGCAGTCATTCCACGGACGGCCCTGCAGGCCCATCACCAGCACATAGTAGCCGATGAAATGCGGCCGCGCCCCGGTTTCCAGCAGCTTGCGATAGGATTCGTCCGGCCCCAGCGCGCGAATCTCCTCGGCGCTGGTGATGCCCGCACGCGCAAAGGCCGCCTCTGATGCAGGCCCAAGGTTCGGGATCGAGGAAACAGGATCGGGCATGGGCGCACGGGGCAGGGGGGGTGAGAACAAAACAAGGCCAGCCTCGCGGCTGGCCGGTGTGTTGTCAACGTCTCAAATGAAGGGGCATCGCACGCGCGGGCCCGGGACGGGTGTCAGATTGACGCCCAGTCCTTGAAGATCGGCTTGGACGACCCTTGGCCCGCCTGCTGCGTCGACCCGCTGGACTGCTGGCCCTGCTGCTGCGGGCTAGAGGGGGTCGCGCCGCCTTGCTGCTGCTGACCGGATTGCGTTGCCATCTGACTGCTCCTTCGGCTTATGCTGCCTTTTTCCCATATTGCGTGGCTCATGGGCTGCATCAAGCCGGGTTCATGACGTTTTTGCGACGCTTTGTCGGAAATGTGCGCCATCGGCAACAGATCCTTGATCACATTCCGGTTTTCCCTACCCCTGCGGCATCCTCGTCCGGGGACTTGCCGTTTTCGCGGCCAGGGTTCACCTTGTTTGGAAAGGAGACTCCCATGCCGCCCAAGAACCGCTTCGCCGAACTTCTGCCCGAGATCACCGCCTGGCGTCGGGACTTTCATGCCAACCCCGAGCTTCTGTTCGACGTGCACCGCACCGCCGCCAAGGTGGCCGAGCTTTGCCGCGCCTTCGGCTGCGACGAGGTGGTCGAAGGCATCGGTCGCACCGGGGTCGTCGCGGTCATCAAGGGGCGTAGCGACACGAAGGGCAGGGCGATCGGCCTTCGCGCCGACATGGACGCGCTCCCCATCACCGAACAGACCGGCGTGCCCTATGCCTCGACCGTGCCCGGCAAGATGCACGCCTGCGGCCATGACGGGCACACCGCCATGCTGCTGGGGGCCGCCAAGTACCTGGCCGAGACGCGGAATTTCGACGGGACCGTCGTCTGCATCTTCCAGCCCGCCGAAGAGGGCGGCGGTGGCGGGCGCGAGATGGTGAAGGACGGGATGCTCTCGCGCTGGAACGTGGCCGAGGTTTACGGAATGCACAACATGCCCGGCATCCCCGTCGGCCATTTCGCGATCCGGCCCGGCGCGATGATGGCGGCGGCGGACCAGTTCGACATCACCATCACGGGGAAGGGCGGTCACGCCGCCAAGCCGCATGACTGTGTCGACACCACCGTTGTCGCCGCGCATGTGATCGTGGCGCTGCAGACCATCGCCAGCCGCAACGTCGACCCCCTGAAACAGGTCGTGGTCAGCGTCTGCACCGTCCAGACCGACTCTACCGCCCACAACGTCATCCCGCAGGTCGTGAAGCTGAAGGGCACCGTCCGCACCATGGACCCGCAGGTGCAGGACTTCGTCGAGGCGCGCATTGCCCAGATCGTCGAAGGCACGGCCCTGGCCTTGGGTGCGCGGGGCGAGGTGGCCTACAGCCGCGGCTATCCGGTCACCGTGAATGCGCCCGAAAACACCGACTTCGCGGCCGAGGTCGCGCGCAAGGTCTCGGGCCATGTCGATACCGACACCCCGCCCCTCATGGGGGCCGAGGATTTCAGCTTCATGCTGAACGAACGCCCCGGCGCCTATATCTTCCTTGGCAACGGCGACACCGCCATGGTCCATCACCCGGCCTACAACTTTGATGACAGCGCCATTCCCTTCGGCTCCTCCTGGTATGCCGAGATGGCCGAAACCCGGATGCCCGCCGCATGATCGCCTCCGGCCTCATCGCCATGGTGGCGCTGATCCACCTCGCCATCCTGGTGATGGAGATGTTCCTTTGGGAGACGCCCTACGTCCGCGCCGTCTTCCGCATCAGCCCCGATTTCGCCGCCAACACCCGGGTCATGGCCGCGAACCAGGGCCTCTATAACGGCTTCCTCGCCGCGGGCCTGATCCTTGCGCTGATCCGTGGCGTCCCCGGCCCGGGCGCGGATCTCGCGCAGTTCATCCTGGCCTGTGTCGTCGTGGCCGGCCTTTACGGGGCCGCCACCGCCGCCCGGCGCATCCTCTATATCCAGGCCGCTCCGGCCATCCTTGCCCTGATCGCAGTCCTCGCAGGCGTATAGACGGCGGGCTTCCGCCTGTGGTCGGGCCGTGCGATTTGTGCTGTGCTAGGGCCGTGGCAGGTTTCCCGCGACGGAGGTTTCCCGGATGATCACCCGCCGCATGTTCCACACCCGGCTTCTGGCTGCCCTTGCCGCTGCCGGTCTGCCCATGCCGGCCCGTGCTGCCTCAACGACCGGGGACGACCTCTGGCTCAACCGCCTGACCTTCGCTGCCACCGCCGCCTCCCGGGCCGAGATTGCCGGTCTTGGCCGCGAGGCCTGGCTTGACCGGCAGCTCTCCCTTCCTGCTACCGACGCTGCCCTTGATGCCCGACTGACCGCAGCGCGCCTGCGCATCACCTATACCGCCGGGACGGACGAGAACGGCGCCTCCTGGCCCGCCATGGACGAGATGCGCCCGCTGGCGGCCCTGACCGCCGACCCCGCGACCCTTGTCGGCCTAGTGAACTGGGCCCCCGAAAACGGCATCGATTTTTCCGAACGCCTCCGCCCCGCGCACGAAGTGATTGCCGCCGCGCTGATCCGCGCCGTCCATGCCGAGGCACAACTGCGTGAGGTGATGACCCAGTTCTGGCATGACCACTTCAGCGTGAACGCCCTGAAGGACGAATACACCGCCGCCTTTTTCGCCAGCCACGACGCCGACCTGCGCCAACACGCCCTTGGCAACTTCCGCACGCTTCTCGGTGCCACCGCCCAGTCGCCTGCGATGCTTTACTACCTCAACAACGCCGACAGCATCGCCTCACCCGCCAACGAAAACTACGCGCGCGAGCTTCTGGAGCTGCACACTCTGGGTGCCGCCAACTACCTGAACGACCGCTACGACGCGTGGCAGTCGGTCCCGGGCGCAGACAAGGGGCTCGCCGAGGGTTACCTCGACCTCGACGTCTACGAGGTCGCCCGCGCCTTCACTGGCTGGTCGGTCGGCGATGGCCGCTGGCTGGCCGAAGGCGAGAACGCCCCCCGCACCGGACGCCTGCACTACGTCGCGCGCTGGCACGACCCCTACCAGAAGCGCATCCTTGGACGCGAATTCCTGCCGCATCGCGGCCCGATGGAGGACGGGGAAGAGGTGCTCGACATCCTCGCC
>JBGSVS010000610.1:0-2020 GCA_041752895.1 Tabrizicola sp. | reverse complement strand
CCCCGCCGCCGCCGAAGGCATTGTCATCGGTCCGCCCTGCCTCGGCCACCAGGATCGCCCGCCGCGCTTGCCTGATGACAGCATCGGCTGCGTCTTGGGCCAAGGTCTCTGCCCCGTAGGTCAGCAGCGCCCGCAGCGCACCAAGCCCGGCGAAAAGCGCCACGGCCAGGAACGGATCAACCTGCCCTTCGGTCAGCAGGGCGCCAAGGGTCTGCGCCACGAGAGCGGCCTGCCCGATCCACAAAAGGCTCGCCAGAACGGAAAGCGCCGCCGCGCGCCTGCCGCCCGTCCGACCGGGGACGAGAGCAGTTTGAGATGAGGCTCTTGGGTCGACCACGGGACACCATTAACTTGATTCTTCAAGAGGACTTATCCCGCAGAAAGGCAGGCACGCGTGATCTGGATCAAGGTCCACTCAGCCTTGGGCGCGTAGGGATGCAATTGTTGCACCGCAGATGGGACTTCGATGCGCCTTACCACAAAGACCAACCTCGCCGCCCGTGTGCTGATGGCCTGTGCCCTTAACCGGAGCAAGACCTTGCGCACGGCAGAGATCGCTCAAGCCTGCAACGCCTCGCTGAACCATCTCTTGCAGGTGGTGAACTGCCTGCAAACCCATGGCTTCGTCGAAACCTTGCGCGGACGCCACGGCGGCCTGCGGCTGGCGCGGGCACCCGAGCAGATCTCGATGGGATCAGTGTTTCGCGTGTTCGAGGCGGGCCATCCCTTCGCCGAATGCTTCGACGCCGACAGCAACACCTGCCCGCTGTCGACGGACTGCCGCTTGCGCGGCTACATCGCCCGCGCGGTCGAGGCGTTCTACCATGAGCTTGACATGGTTACGCTGGATGACCTGACGCGCGGCAACTGCGGGTTGGAGGTGCTGCTGAACGTGCCAAACTCGTTTGCAGACGCCTGCGCGCGACCCAGCGCATGAGCGCCGGGGGGGAAGCCTTCTGGAACCGCTTTGCCGACCGCTATGCTACGCGGCCGATCAAGGATGTCGTCGCCTATGAGGCGATGCTGGCGGATGTGGCAGCGCGGCTGCGGCCTGTCGACCGGGTGCTGGAAATCGGCTGCGGCACGGGTGGCACGGCCATTCAGCTGGCCGCTGGTGTCTCAAGCTACGTCGCGACCGACTTTTCGGCCGAGATGATCCGCATCGCCAAGGCCAAACCCGCACCGCCGAGCTTGCGCTTTCAACTGGCCGAGGCAGGGGAACTGCCTGAAGGCGGCCCCTTCGACGCGATCTGCGCCTTCAACGTGCTTCATCTGGTGGATGACCTGCCGGCCCTTCTGCGCCAACTGCGCGCGGGCCTTGCCCCCGGCGGGCGGCTGATCTGCAAGACATGGTGCTTCGGCGATCTGCCCTTGCGGTTCCGCCTGCTGTTTCGCGCGCTGCGGCTGGTGGGGCTGTTCCCACCCGCCCGGTTCCTCACCGGGGCCCAGCTGGGCAAGGCGATAGAAGACGCAGGCTTCACCATCACCGTCACACGCGTCTTCGGAACGCGCGCGCAGAACCCTTACATTGTGGCCCATGCGACGGAACTGCCGTCCCGTGGCGTATCCCCTACGACACCCAAAGGCCCCCAATCATGACCGACCCCGCCAAGCCCGACCTGCCCCTTGACCTGAACCTTTCCCCTGATCAGCCGCGTCCTCCGCGCCGGTGGTTCCGCAAGTGGTATCTGCTGGTGCTGCTGGTGCCGGTGTTCATGTTCTCCGGTGCCGTTCTGGGGATGTATTTCCAGCCGCCGGGCCTGCAGAAATTTTACGCGCTGACCGGCCTGCAACCCGGCGCCGGGTCGGATGCCCCGATCGCGCTGCCGCCCGACATCGAGCTGCCGCCCAAGATGGCCGAAACGATGCTGCCCACCGATGTGGTGGGACTGGCGCGGGTGATGCCGCGAGGCGATGTCTCGGTCGTGGCCGCTCCGTATGGGTCGGGGGACGCGCGGGTGGCCGAAGTACGTGTGGCCGTCGGCGACCGGGTGGAAAAGGGCGTGGTGCTGGCGCTGCT
>JBGSVS010000609.1:0-3693 GCA_041752895.1 Tabrizicola sp. | reverse complement strand
AGCCGCCGGGCAAGAGTGCCAACATACTGTTTTAATTGTTTTTTAGCTGGGGGCTGTCATGATTCCCTGTCGCAATCGGCGCGGGCGTGATCCGGCAGAACCTGACGCTGGCGCTGGGGGCGATGCTGGTCCTGGTGACGGGGAGCCTGTTCTTCGAGCTGCCCCTGCCGCTTGCCGTCCTTGGCCATGAGGGCGGCACGCTTCTTGTGGTGCTGAACGGGCTGCGGCTTCTGACCGACCCGATCCGGGCGCGGACCTGAGAGCGGCGGCTAGAACCCGACGTCCGGCCCCCCCGAGCCCTGCCAGGGCCGCGCGAGGTTGCCAAAGCGGGTGAAGCGCCCTTCGAACGACAGTTCCACCGTCCCGATGGGGCCGTGGCGCTGCTTGCCGATGATGACTTCGGCCTTGCCATGCACCGATTCCATCAGCGCCTGCCACTGCGCCATCTTCTCCAGCTCATGGTCGCCAGGCTTTTCCCGCTCGCGGTAGTATTCCTCGCGGAAGACGAACATCACCACGTCGGCGTCCTGCTCGATCGAGCCTGATTCCCGCAGGTCGCTGAGCTGCGGCCGCTTGTCGTCGCGGGACTCGACCGCGCGGGACAGCTGCGACAATGCGATGACGGGGATGTTAAGTTCCTTCGCTATCGCCTTGAGACCTTGGGTGATTTCCGAAACCTCCTGCACGCGGTTGTCTTTGGACGAGCCCTTCAGAAGCTGCAGGTAGTCGATGATGAGCACATCCAGCCCCTGCGTCCGCTTCAGCCGCCGCGCCCGGGCGGCGACCTGAGAGATCGGGAGGGCGGGCGTGTCGTCGATGTAAAGCGGGCAGGCCTCCAGTGCCTTCGCGGCCTCGACAAAGCGGCGGAACTCGACCTCGGTCATGTCGCCACGGCGGATCTGTTCGGAGGGCACTTCGGCGGCTTCCGACAGGATCCGGGCGGCAAGCTGTTCGGCCGACATTTCCAAGGAGAAGAACCCCACGACCCCGCCTTCGACCGAGCCTTCCGTCCCGTCGGGATGCCGTCCGCGCTTGTGCACCTTGGCGATGTTGAAGGCGATGTTGGTGGCAAGCGAGGTCTTGCCCATCGACGGACGCCCGGCAAGGATCAGAAGGTCGGACGGATGCAGGCCGCCCAGTTTCTTGTCCATGTCGATCAGGCCGGTGGAAATGCCCGCCAGCCCGCCGTCACGTTGATAGGCCGCATTCGCCATATGAACGGCTTGGGTTACCGCATTGAGAAAGCTCTTGAATCCACGCTCGGCGACGCCCTGTTCGCCCAGTTTGTAAAGCCGCTGTTCGGCCTCGATGATCTGGTCCTTGGGTTCGGACGCCACCTCGACCTTTGCCGCCTGCGCTGCGATGTCGCGACCCAACTGGATCAGTTCGCGCCGCACCGCCAGGTCATAGATCATCTGCGCATAGTCCCGCGCCGCGTAGGCCGAAATCGCCGCCCCCGCGAGCCTCACGAGGTAAGCCGGACCGCCCAGTTCCTTCAGGCCCGCGTCATCGTCAAGGAACGCCTTCAGCGTCACCGGCGAGGCGAGCGCGTTCTTCTGGATGCGCGCGGCGCTGATCTCGAAGATGCGCTGGTGGACGGGGTCGAAGAAGTGCTCGGGCTTCACCACGCTGGAGATGCGGTCGTAGATGTCGTTGTTGGTCAGGATCGCGCCCAGAAGCTGCTGCTCGGCCTCGATGTTGTGCGGCAGAACCTCGCTTTCGGATGCAGCCGGGGCTGCGGCCGGAATCATCGGCCTCAGTGCGGTGATCTCGGTCATGTCCTTCCCCTGCCGTTCTTGACTGCTTTTTGTTGAATGCACCGCCTAGCACGTCCGGCGGTGGAATGGATTGGGGGTAAGCTGTGCATAAGCCGCTTATCCACAAGATAAAGCCTACCACATCTTGGACCGACGATGAAGCGGCGAGCTAGCGCTTGCGGCGGCTGCAGCGGCTAGTGGGCGGGTTTTTGTCCGGCGCGAGCGTGGCGTGCGGGGAATCAGGTCTTGCGCGCCTCTTGCCAGTCGCGGGGCGCGCGCAGGAAGCTTTCGACCTCGGCCAGCGTCGCCGCATCAAACGACCCTTGCGCACGGGCCTCGGCCAGGACGTCCCACCAGGTGCAAAGGTGATGGAGCCTGACCCCATGCGCGCCAAGCTTGGCTTCGGTATCGGGGAAGATGCCGTAATAGAAGATCACCGCCGTGTGGCCACAGGTGGCCCCGGTTTCGCGGATCGCATCGACGAAGGACAGCTTTGACCCTCCGTCCGTGGTCAGATCCTCGACCAGCAGGACGCGCTGACCTTCGCTCATCGCACCCTCGATCCGGGCGTTGCGACCATAGCCCTTGGGCTTCTTCCGCACGTAAGTCATTGGCAGGGCAAGACGCTCGGCCACCAGTGCGGCGAAGGGAATGCCGGCTGTTTCGCCGCCCGCGATGTTATCGAAGGCCTCAAAACCCGCTTCGCGCATCACGGTGACGGACAGGAAATCCATCAGAGTCGACCGGATGCGCGGGTAGCTGATCAGCTTGCGACAGTCGATGTAGGTGGGTGAGGGCAGACCAGATGCCAGCGTGAACGGGGTCTCGGCGTTGAAGTGGACCGCCTTGATCTCCAGCAGTGCACGGGCGGTGAGGCGGGCGATTTCGTCCTTGGGCGGGAAGGTGGAGGGGATCATGGCAAGTCCTTTCGAGACGGCCGAATTTTCGTCGAAAATTCGTGGCTTACGGCGCAATGTGCCAGTAAACCGGGAAGCCAGGGTTGAAGACGGTGACCGGGCCTGCGTCCGAGACGATCTTTTCCGGCCAGACGCAGGGTTCCGGCCGCTTCTCCAGCGTGATTGTGCTGGTGTTCACCGGCAGGCGGTAGAAGGCAGGGCCATGGCGCGAGGCAAAGCCTTCCAGCCTGTCCAGCGCGCCTTCTTCCTCGAAGACATGCGCCAAGAGGGACATCGTGTTCGTCGCGGTGAAGCACCCTGCGCAGCCGCAGGCATGTTCTTTCAGCGCATCGACATGCGGGGCCGAGTCGGTGCCGAGGAAATAGCGCGGTAAGCCGGAGGTCGCGGCGCGGCGCAGCGCGATGCGGTGCTTTTCGCGCTTGGCGACTGGCAGGCAGTAATAATGCGGCTTGATCCCCCCGACGAGGATGTCGTTGCGGTTGATGATCAGGTGATGCGTGGTGATCGTTGCTCCAAGGTTTTCGCCGCCTTCGGCGGCATAGGCCACGCCTTCCTCGGTCGTGATATGCTCCATCACCACCCGCAACTCTGGCAAGCGGCGGCGTAGGGGATCAAGCACTGTGTCGATGAACACCGCCTCGCGGTCGAAAATGTCGACCTCTGGCGTCGTCACTTCGCCGTGGGTGCACAGGGGCAGGCCGATCCGTGCCATACTTTCCAGCACCGGCATGACCTTGGTCAGGTCACGGACGCCGGAATGCGAATTCGTCGTCGCCCCCGCCGGGTAAAGCTTTACTGCCTTGACCAGCCCCGAGGCTGCCGCGCGTTCCACATCGGCCGGGTCGGTGCCTTCGGTCAGGTAAAGCGTCATCAGGGGTTCGAAGGACATGCCCGCAGGCTGGGCGGCCAGGATGCGGTCGCGGTAGGCCACCGCGTCATCCAGCGTCACCACCGGTGGCACCAGGTTCGGCATGATGATCGCGCGGGCGAAGTGGCGGGCGGATTCGGGCAGCACGGCC
>JBGSVS010000608.1:0-6025 GCA_041752895.1 Tabrizicola sp. | reverse complement strand
TGATCTCGGTCTGAACTGAAGTGCCGGTCGCGCGCCAGGGGCCGAGCAGGAGGCCGCCCCCAATGCCGACGGCAACTAGGAAAACTGCGGCCCAGACAAGCGGCCTCCGCAAGCGGCGCGGCGCGGCCCGATCGGCAGCGGGCTGGAGTGCGGTAGGGACCGGCATGGGCCCAGCCTGACCGGCTTTAGCGACTGCGACATTGATCTGTGGCAAGTTCTGAAGTCTTTCTTCCGAAGCCGGGCGTGATGTCGCGTGACCCCTCGCGGCAACGCCTGTCCGGTCTGCGCGTTCCCCCGACCGTGGCGTGACGTCTATGCGGCAGAGGACAGGACAGCTCTCGCCTCCAAGACCTCATGATGCGCGATCGTTATCCTCGTGCCAGGTCGAGAATTTGCCCGGACCACGTCGGCGTGCAGGTTACAGCTGAGTGCCGAGACGATGCCGGTGCCGAGACCGGGTTTCGATACCTGACCTTCAGTGTCAAATCCGACGCCGTTGTCCGAGACACTCAGCACCCAGTTCCTGGCGTCCAAGCTGTAGTCGACATCGATTACACCCGGGCGTTCGTCGGGAAACGCGTACTTCAGGGCGTTTGTGACCAGTTCGGTCACGATCAGCCCAAGGCTTGATGCATCGGCACTGCTCACGACGCAGTCCTCGATGGACGTTCTGATCGACAGGTGTGAGGGATCGGAAATCATCGAGGATGCGAGGCCGTCACAAAGCCGGGTCAGATAGGCCTTGAGGTCGACGTTGTCGTCCCCTGTCGCCGCGAGCTGCCTTTGCACGGCGGCCACCGCCATGACGCGATGATGCGCGTCACGAAGACACTGGCGCGCCTCGTCGGATTGGACGCGACGGGCGCTCTGCATCAAAAGGCCCGCAATGTTCTGCAGGCTGTTGGCGATCCGGTGCTGGACTTCCTGAATGACAACCGCCTGCTGCAGGATCAACTGATCTTTCTGCTGCGCCTCTGCTCGCGCGTTTGTCACATCCGTAAAGGCGAGGAGCAGGCGACCCTTATCGGTCGAGTTTGAGAGGGCGTCGAGCATATCGGTCTCCCGGATTGGGGGGCGTGGTGGCGATGCACCGGAAAAGGGCCGGGACATGGATCGACCGTCCTGAGTCGCCAGCACATGGCGCGAAGAATCAAACATACAGCCCCCGGCGCGGGCGTGCACTAACACCGGCTAGTGCGGCCCCCCCAGGATCGGCCTATGGTAGCAATCACGCGGGCTGCAGGGAACCGGATGGCGTCCGGGGCTGTTGTTCTCCTGCATGAAACCCAATCACAGGAGGCAGCCATGTCGGACGTGTCGATCAAGACTGTCATCATTCCGGCTGCCGGTCTTGGCACCCGCCTCTTGCCCGCAACGCGCGTGACCGCGAAAGAGCTTTTGCCGGTCTATGATCGCGTGGTGCTGGACTTCGCCATCGACGAGGCTGTGGGCCTTGGCGCAGAACGCATCGTCGTCGTCATCAGCACCGCCAAGGTTGCGATTCAGGCCTACCTTGCCGAGCGCAGCGAAGCGAACGGGGCGCGCCCCGGCGATGGCAGACGGATCGGCCCCGAGATCATCTACATCTTTCAAGACAGCCCTAAGGGGCTGGGTCATGCCGTGCACTGCTGCAAGGACGTCATGCTTCCCGGCCCGTTTGCCGTTCTCTTGCCCGACGACATCGTGATGGGCGCAAACTGTCTGGTCGAAATGGCTTCGCACTATGCAAAAGGGCACATGATCGCGGCCATGCAGGTCAAGCCCGAGGAAACCTCGCAGTATGGTATCTTCCGGCTGGGGGGGTTGCCCAGGGACAACTGTCTGCCCGTATCCGGCATGGTCGAGAAACCCAGCTTCGGGACGGCGCCCTCGTCCTTTGCTGCCGTGGGCCGTTACATCCTTGATCCGATGATCTTCGACGTGCTGGAGCGAACCCCGACCGGCAGGGGCGGCGAGGTTCAGCTCACCGATGCCATCACGCTTTCCGGCCAGGCGGTTCCGGTGGTCGCCTTCCGGTTCAGCGGAACCCGGCATGACTGCGGCAACCACGACGGTCTGTTGGCCGCTTCGGTTGCGCGCAAGGCCGAGGCCCGTGCTGAAAAGGCCATCGCCGGTCCTTCGACCGCGCATTCCGCTACCCCTGCCGCCGCCGCCCATGCTATAGTTGCCGTATAGGAACGAATGCTGGGCCGGAGTGTCGTTCCGGCTCGCCGACACGCATCACCGAAACAACTAGAATTGCGCATCAAACGTGAAGCCCTGCCAGGGCTTCTGGTCTGCTGGTCTTTTCACCGCTGCTCTTCGAAGACGGATTTGACGGAACCGGACGCCACCCTTTGGCGTTCCTTTTGCGTCGCGTCTGACTGTGGGCACTGCCATGACCCGAAAGGATACGAACCATGAAATGGGATCAGATCGAAACCATATGGGCGCTGATGACGCGCCGCATTCGCGCCGACCTGGGCGAAGGTCGCAGTGAGGTGACGACAGGGCGCGTCCTGACGCTTGATCGGCGTGGCACGGCAAGGCCCTCTGTCGCCGACGCCACGCTTTCGGGGCGGCAAGAACCCGAAAGCAAGTCGTCCGCCCAGTGACAGAGTGGAAGGGCCAGTTTACCCGCTTGCAGTCTGCGATAGGCGCGCGCTTCAGTCCGGTTCCGGGTGTCTGGCGGGACAATTCACCGATCCGGGCTGACCTTTTTGGCACCGAACGCCTGGAGCATCACGCGCAAACCCTTGCATCGGCGCAACCGATCTTTACGGGCAAGCCGCTTCGCGTCCAGTCCCTAAGCCGCAGGGTCAGGGAAAACGCCGATGTCCTGCTGCAAGCCTACCGCACCTGTGCCGAGGCCTTGCTGGCGGGTCAGACCATCGCCCCGGCAGCCGAATGGCTTTTGGACAACTTCCACCTCGTGGAACAGCAGCTGCGCCAGATCCATGACGATCTGCCGCCGGGCTATTACCGTCAGTTGCCAAAGCTCGCCGACGGGCCGTTCGCGGGTTACCCGAGGGTCTTTGGTCTGACCTGGGCCTATGTCGCCCACACCGACAGTCTGATGTCCGGCCCGGTTCTCAAGCGTTTTGTCGAGGCCTATCAGCAGGTCCAGCCACTGATGATCGGCGAGCTTTGGGCCGTCGCGATCACCCTGCGCATCGTCCTGATCGAGAATATGCGCCGTCTGGCCCAGCAGATCGTCGAGGGGCACGCCTTGCGCCTGCAGGCGGATGCGGTCGTCGATGCCGCTTTGGGCGCATCGCAGGCTCCTAACCAATCCGCGTTCCTGGCCATGCAGCAGGCCGTGGCGCCCTATGAGACCGGCCCACTGCCCGAGATTGTCGCGGGCCAGATCGCCAAGCGGCTGCGTGGGCTTGATCCCTTGCAGACCCCGCTTCTGGGTTGGCTTGAGGATCGTCTGACCCGTCAGGGCACCTCGGTCGATGAGGTAATCACCAACACGCAGACCCGGCTGGGGGCGTCGAACGTGACGATGCGGAATATCGTGACCTCGATGCGCCTTGCGTCCGAAATGGACTGGGCCGACTTCTTCGAAGAGGTGAGCCTTGTCGATGCGCGCCTGCGGGACAATCCGACCTATGCCGAGATGGATTTTGCCACCCGGAACCGCTACCGGACCGAGATCGAGATCCTGGCCCAGTCCGCCCCCCTGACCGAAGGCGAGGTGGCAGAGACGGCCCTGGCCCTGGCCGCAAAGGGGGACGAGGTGCATCGCCGGGACGCAGGATTCTGGCTGATCGGCGAGGGACGGCGCGAGCTTGAGGCCGCCATCAGCTTCCTTCCTCCGGCCCGGTTGGCCCTGTTTCGGCATGTCGGGCGCTGGGGTCTGCGGGGGTATCTGGTGGCCCTGACGGCTATGGCGCTTGCGATTTTCATCCCGCCGCTGGTGGTCATGGCGAACGCGGGGGTGGAACCGCTGGCCTTGCTCGTCCTTGGCCTCATTGGGTTCTTTCTTGCGGTGGACGTGGCCACGGCCATCGTCAACACGTTGATCACCCGGTCGGTCGCGCCGAAACCTCTGCCAGGGTTTGATCTGGCAACAGGCATTCCGCCGCATCTGCGCACACTGGTCGCCGTCCCCGTGCTTCTGCGCAACTCGGAAGACATCGCCGAGGAGATCGAGCGGCTGGAGGTCCATCACCTCTCCAGCGCGGGTGGGGCCGTGCATTATGCATTGCTGTCCGACGCTCAGGACGCCGCTGGTGAGACCGTCCCGGAGGATGTCCGGCTGATCAGCGACGCCATCGAAGCGATCGCTGCGCTGAACGCCCGCTACCCGTCCGAAGGGGGCGACCGGTTCTTCTTTCTGCACCGTCGTCGCCTTTGGAACCCGTCCGAGGGCGTCTGGATGGGGTGGGAACGCAAGCGCGGCAAGCTGGCCGAGTTGAATCGCCTTTTGCGCGGGGCGCTGGACACGAGCTATGCGGTTGTCAGCAGCCCGCTGCCCGGCGATATCCGCTATGTCATCACGCTGGACGCCGACACCCGCCTTTTGCGCGGGACGGTCGCGCAGATGGTCGGCAAGATCGCCCATCCCCTGAACCGCGCCCGGTTCGATGCAGACCGCCGACGTGTGACCGGCGGCTACGGCATCCTGCAACCGCGGGTCAGTCCCTCCCTGCCCAACGGTCAGGACGGCTCGCTCTACCAGCGGCTCTATTCCAGCCCCGGCGGGATCGAGCCCTATGCGGCGGCAACCTCGGACATCTACCAGGACCTCTTTGGTGAGGGGACCTACACCGGCAAGGGCATCTATGACGTCGATGCCTTCGAGGCCGCGCTTGATGGCCGGGTTCCCCAGAACACGCTTCTGAGCCATGACCTTTTCGAAGGGACCTTCGCGCGGGCCGCCCTCGCCTCGGATATCGAAGTGGTCGAGGATTACCCAGCCCGCTATGACGTGGACATCCGCCGCCAGCATCGCTGGGTGCGGGGAGACTGGCAGCTTCTGCCCTGGATCTTCGGCGTCCGGCGCGGCGACCGGGGCGGCATTCCGGCCATCGGGCGCTGGAAGATGATCGACAACCTGCGCCGGTCGCTTGTGGCACCGATGGCGCTATTGTCGCTGGTTGCGGGCTGGCTTCTGCCATTCCCGCTTGCGCTGATGTGGACAGGCCTGACGCTGTCGATGCTGGTGCTGCCGCGCCTTATGTCCTTGCCCTTCGGCTTCTTTCCGACCCGCAGCGGTGTGACCGTTCGCAGCCATTTCGCGGCCCTTGGGACCGACATCCTTGCGGCTCTCGGCCAAAGCATCGCCGGCCTGGTGCTTCTGGCCAATACGGCAGCGACCATGCTCGACGCGATTCTGCGGACCCTCTGGCGGCTGCGCGTCTCGCACCGGCATCTGCTGGAGTGGATGACAGCGGCGCAGATCGGCAAGGGTGCCCGTCCGGGCTTTGGTCAGCAGTATCTGTCGATGCTTCCCGGCCTGATCCTTGGCCTTGGCGCTTGCGGGCTGGTCTGGCTCTTGAACCCTTCGGTCTGGCCGCTGCCCTTGGCCTTTGCCTTGATCTGGACAGCCGCCCCGGCCCTTGCCCGCGTCCTGAGCCTGCCCCGGATGGAAAGGCCCATCGCCGCCCTGTCCGCCGGCCAGACCCAGGAGCTTCGGCTGATCGCTCGCCGGACTTGGCGGTATTTCGAGACGTTCGTGACGCCGGAAGACAACTACCTTCCGCCCGACAACTTTCAGGAAATCCCCAGATCAGCCATCGCGACCCGAACCTCGCCAACGAATATCGGGCTATATCTTCTGTCCACGGTCGCGGCGCACGACATGGGCTGGATCGGACAGCGCGCAGCCTTGCACCGTTTGCACGACACGCTGCAGACCATCCAGCGGATGCCGCGCTATCGGGGGCACCTCTACAACTGGCACGACACCCGCGACCTGCGGGTGCTGGACCCGGCCTATGTGTCCTCGGTCGACAGCGGCAACCTTGCGGGCCATCTGATTGCGGTGGCGCAGTCCTGCCGCGACTGGGCAAGCGAGCCCGCAAGCGATGACCGTCCC
>JBGSVS010000607.1:0-4677 GCA_041752895.1 Tabrizicola sp. | reverse complement strand
CCAGGCGGCGCTGGCCGCACGGGACGAGGCGCTGCGTCTGGCGCTTGCGGAGGAGGCGGACCCGCAGTTCTTCCGCTGGCAGCGCGGCGAGGTTGCCAAGGAGGATTGGCTGGCGACCGTGGCCGAGGTCAAGGCGCGCTTCCCGAAGCCAGATCCGATCTGATCGCATGGTGGGGCCTGTCCGCAAGGATGGGCCCCGGGTCCTTTGCCCCGCCTGACCCGCATTGCGACGTTTGACAGGCCTTGCCGCGCCCTGCATAGACAGGCGCGTGGGTTCAGTGGGGCAGTTCAATGCGCATTGCGATGATTGGGACGGGGTATGTCGGGCTGGTCTCGGGTGCCTGCTTTTCCGACTTTGGCCATGACGTGATCTGCGTCGACAAGGACTCGGGCAAGATCGACCGGCTGAACCGCGGCGAAGTGCCGATCTTTGAACCCGGGCTGGAGGCGCTGGTCGCCAAGAACACTGCGGCGGGGCGGCTGTCGTTCACCACGGACCTTGCGGCGGCGGTGGCTGGGGCCGAGGCGGTGTTCATTGCGGTTGGCACGCCCACGCGGCGCGGCGACGGGCATGCCGACCTGAGCTATGTGATGGCGGCCGCGGCCGAGATTGGCCAGGCCCTGACCGGCTACGCCGTTGTGGTGACCAAATCGACGGTGCCGGTCGGCACCAACCGCAAGGTGGCCGAGGCGATCCGCGAGGCGAACCCGAAGGCCTCGTTCGATGTCGCCTCGAACCCGGAGTTCCTGCGCGAGGGGGCGGCGATCGACGACTTCATGCGCCCGGACCGGGTGGTCGTGGGGGCGGAGACTCCGAAAGCGCGCAAGGTCATGGCCGAGCTTTACCGGCCCCTGTCCCTTCGCGAGTTTCCGATGGTCTACACGGGCCTCGAAAGCGCCGAGATGATCAAATACGCGGCGAACGCTTTCCTCGCGACCAAGATCACCTTCATCAATGAAATCGCCGCCCTGTGCGAAAAGGTCGGCGCGGACGTGAAGACCGTGGCCAAGGGCATCGGCATGGACGGGCGCATCGGCGACAAGTTCCTGCATGCGGGCCCCGGTTACGGTGGCAGCTGTTTTCCAAAGGATACCAAGGCCTTGGCCCGGATCGGGCAGGAACATGCAGCCCCTATGCAGATCGTCGAGGCAGTGATCAAGGTCAACGAGGAAGTGAAGCGCCGGATGATCGAGAAGATCGTCGATCTGTGCGGCGGGTCGGTCCGCGACAAGACCATCGCGGTGCTGGGCGTGACCTTCAAGCCGAACACCGACGACATGCGCGAGGCTCCATCCCTGACCATCGTTCCCGCGCTGGTGGGCGCAGGGGCCAAGGTCCGGGTCAGCGATCCGCAAGGCAAGCATGAGGGCGAGGCGCTGCTGGCGGGCGTGAAGTGGGTGGAGAACCCCTACCAGGCGGCGAACGATGCCGATCTGGTCGTCCTTCTGACCGAATGGAACGAGTTCCGGGGTCTCGACCTGGCCAAGCTTGCCCGCAAGATGGCGACACCGCAGATGGCTGATCTGCGCAACATCTATGACCCGGACGAAGTGCGCGAGGCGGGATTCACCGCCTATGTCGGCGTGGGTCGCTAAGGCCGTTTCGAAAGGCTTTGCCGAAAATCCCGACCAATCGCCCAGTTTGCGCCGTGATCGGATCATCGGGCGTTAGGAGATGACGGGCACGCTCATCCACGGGTAAATGGGTGTGTGTGGGGCCGGAAGTGATCAACTTCTTGGTGCTCGGGACGTTCACGGCAGCGCCGTCGAACATGGTTTCGGGTATTTGTGATCTCGAACTGGTGGTGCAGGGCGGCAAGACGCTTTTGTACAGCGCGACGCGTGCGGGCGGTGGCGTCCTTGCGCTGGAAATCGGCACATCGACGATGACCCTCCTCGACCAGGAAAGCGTCGCCCCGGGGATGGCGCTGCCCGCCGAGGCGACGCTGGAAACGGTGGTCATCAACGGCACCACGCATCTGATCGTGACGGGCGCGAACCAGGCCGGGGTCAATGCCTACGGGATCAGCGGGACCGGCACGCTGAACGCGCCCCTCCAGCTGCCGGGCAGCCTGTCGGGCGCGATTGCGTCGCAAGCCGTCATGCAGGTGGGTGCGACCACCTACTTCTACGCCGCGCGGATGGGCGAAAGCACGATCCACACCTATTCGGTCGCGGCCAACGGGACGATGACGCTGGTCGGCTCCAAGGTGCTGGACGGGCCCTACACCGGGGTCGACATCACCTCGCTGATGCCGGTCACGGTGGGCGGGCAGCAGTTCATGGTCAGCCTCTCGCTTGAGGCCGACGTCATGCGCGCCTTCCCGGTCAACGCGAACGGCACGTTGGGCAACCCGGTGATGATCGGCGCGCCGCAGGGTCTGGGCATCAACGACCCCGCCGCCGTCGATGTGGTCGAGATGGCGGGCTCCACCTTCCTGATCCTCGCCTCGACCAACTCGTCCTCGATCAGCGTGGTCCAGCTGGCGTCGAACGGGGCGCTGCAGGTCACCGACCACGTCATCGACACGCTGGACACCCGGTTTGCGGGCGGGCAGGCGGTGGCGGTGGCCCAGGTCGGCGACCGCGTCTTCGTCATCGCTGCCGGGTCGGATGATGGCCTCACGGTGATGACCCTGACCCCGGACGGGCGGCTTTTGCACCTTGGGCAGCTTTTGAACTACCCCGGCCTCGGGCTGGACAACATCACCTCGATGACCACCCGCGTCGTGGGCGGCGTGATCGAGGTCTTCGTCGCCACCGAAGGCACCGGGATCATCCGGCTGCAGATCGACCCGGGCACCCTTGCGCCGATCCAATCCGGCACCATGGGGCCCGCCACGCTAACTGGCGGCGCGGACGCCGACATGATCCTTGGCGGCGAGGGCGACGAGCAGATCCTCGGCGGCCTTGAGGACGACATCCTGTCGGACGGCGCGGGATCCGACACGCTGTTCGGTGGCGCGGGGGCGGACCTTTTCGTCCTTGCCGCCGATGGCGTGGCCGACCGGATCGAGGACTACCAGTTCGGCATCGACAAGATCGACATCTCTGCCTGGGGTCCGATCTATTCGGTCGCCGCCCTGACCATCACCGCCACATTGACCGGCGCGCTGGTCACCTGGGGCGACGAGGTGCTGGAGCTTGTCACCCCGAACGGCATGCCGCTGGTGCCAAGCTACTTCCAGCTGACCGATTTCGTCGCCCTCTGGCACGCGCTGCCCGCGCCCCCGACGCCTGCGAACCTGATCTATGGCACCAACCAGATCGACACCCTGACCGGCACCACCGGCGACGATGCCTTCCTGGTGTCCGTCGGGGCCGAAACGATCAACGGCGGCGCGGGCTTTGACACGCTTTACCTGTCGAACGCCACCGGCGCCGTCCGGGTCAACCTTGAGGCGCAGAACCAGAACACCAACATCGCCACCGGCCAGACCTATACGTCGATTGAAGGGATCGTCGGGTCGGCCTTTTCGGACACGCTGACCGGCGATCCCAGCGCCAACCGGATCGAGGGGTTGGACGGCAACGATCGTTTGTCCGGCAGCAGCGGGAGCGACAGCCTGTTCGGTGGCAACGGCAACGACACGCTTCTGGGCGGCATCGGGGCCGATGTCCTGGATGGGGCCGCAGGTCGTGACCGCGCAAGCTATCGCGAGTCGATCTACGGCGTGGTGGCCGATCTGACGAATCCCAATGTCAATGCGGGCGAGGCCGCAGGCGACAGCTATACCGCGATCGAGGACCTTGAAGGCACCGGCTATACCGACACGCTGGCGGGCGACGGGCAGGCCAACAACCTTCTGGCGCTGGAAGGCAACGACCGGCTTGATGGCAGGGCCGGGTCCGACAGCCTTTATGGCGGGGACGGCGTCGACACCCTGGTCGGGGGTGAAGGCGGGGACCGGCTCGACGGCGGCACTGGCACCGACTTTGCCAGCTATGACACCGCAACGACTGCAATCCGCATCGATATGGTGACCTCCAGCCTGAACACTGGCGACGCGGTGGGCGATACCTTCATCGGGATCGAAGGCTTCATTTTCGGCGATTTCGCCGACACCTTTTCCGGTTCGACCGCGGCCAATATCGCCTATGGCGGGGCGGGCAACGATACGCTGACCGGACTTGCGGGCAACGACACGCTTGGGGGCGGTTCGGGCAATGACACGCTTTATGGCGGGGACGGCGACGATGTCCTGATTGGGGGCCAGGGTATCGACCGGCTGGAGGGCGGCAATGGGGTCGACATTATCAGCTATAATGACGCGACGGCCGCTGTCCGGGTCGATTTCGTCACCCCCACGCTGAACACCGGGGATGCGCAGGGCGATGTTCTTGTCGGGGTCGAGGGGGTCGAGGGCTCGGCCTTCAACGACAACCTGGCGACCGATGCCGGGGCGAACCGGCTTTTCGGGCTTGCGGGCAATGACCTGATCACGGCGCGGGCGGGCAATGACCTGATCTACGGCGGCGACGGCGATGACAGCCTGAATGGCGGCACGGGGTCGGACCTGCTGTTTGGCGGCGCGGGGTTCGACATTGCGTCCTACGCCGACAGCGCTTCGCTGCGGGTCGATCTCGCGACGCCCAGCCTCTCGACGGGTGAGGCGCTGGGCGACACCTACGACAGTGTCGAGGGGCTGCTGGGCGGCACCGGGGCGGACACGCTGC
>JBGSVS010000606.1:0-8603 GCA_041752895.1 Tabrizicola sp. | reverse complement strand
GCGCGCTGGGGATCGACGAGGCGGTGCAGGCGGCCTGCGCGGTGGTGGCTGCACGCCGCGCCAAGGGAACGTAGCGCCCCACTTTCCCTTGCCTCACCCGCCCGATGGGGCTATAGGCCCCGCATCCTGACAGGACGCAAGCCCGCCGGTTCACCGGACGGTGCCGTTTTTCGTTCAGGGCAAAGACCGGCGGAGCCAACCGCATGGCCTGTGAAAACCACGCAAAGGAAACTGATCTATATGTGCGCTAAAGCAACCATGGAAGACTTCGAAGCCCTGCTGAAGGAAAGCTTCGAGATCGACACCCCCGAAGAGGGCACTGTCGTCAAAGGCCGGGTCATTGCCATCGAGGCAGGCCAGGCCATCATCGATGTCGGCTACAAGATGGAAGGCCGCATCGACCTTAAAGAATTCGCCAACCCCGGTGAGCAGCCCAACATCAACGTGGGCGACACTGTGGAAGTCTATCTGGACCGCGTCGAGAACGCTCGCGGTGAAGCCCAGATCAGCCGTGAAAAGGCCCGCCGCGAGGAAGCCTGGGACCGTCTGGAAAAAGCCTATGCCGCCGAGCAGCGCGTCGATGGCGCGATCTTCGGTCGGGTCAAGGGCGGCTTCACGGTCGACCTGGGTGGCGCTGTTGCGTTCCTGCCGGGCTCGCAAGTCGACGTTCGTCCGGTGCGTGACGCTGGCCCGCTGATGGGCATGAAGCAGCCGTTCCAGATCCTGAAGATGGACCGTCGTCGCGGCAACATCGTTGTCTCGCGCCGCGCGATCCTGGAAGAAAGCCGCGCCGAACAGCGCGCCGAAGTCATCGGCAACCTGACCGAAGGTCAAGTGGTCGACGGCGTGGTCAAGAACATCACCGAATACGGTGCGTTCGTGGACCTCGGCGGTGTGGACGGCCTGCTGCACGTCACCGACATGGCCTGGCGCCGCGTCAACCATCCGTCGGAAATCCTGTCGATCGGTGAAACTGTCAAAGTGCAGGTCATCAAGATCAACAAGGAAACCCACCGTATTTCGCTGGGCATGAAGCAGCTGCAGTCCGATCCGTGGGATGCCGTTGAAAAGATGTATGCCATCGGCACGGTCCACAAAGGCCGCGTCACCAACATCACCGATTACGGCGCCTTCGTGGAGCTGGAAGCGGGGGTCGAGGGCCTGGTTCACGTCTCGGAAATGTCCTGGACCAAGAAGAACGTCCACCCCGGCAAGATCGTTTCGACCAGCCAGGAAGTCGACGTCATGGTGCTGGAGATTGACAGCGCCAAGCGTCGCGTTTCGCTGGGCCTGAAGCAGACGCAGCGCAACCCGTGGGAAGTCTTTGCGGAAACGCATCCCGTCGGCTCGTCGATCGAAGGCGAAGTCAAGAACATCACCGAATTCGGTCTGTTCGTCGGCCTCGACAACGACATCGACGGCATGGTCCACCTGTCGGACCTGTCCTGGGACCAGCGCGGCGAAGAAGCGATCCAGAACTACCGCAAGGGCGACGTGGTCCAGGCCGCCGTCACCGAAGTGGACGTCGAAAAGGAACGCATCTCGCTGTCCGTCAAGGCTCTGGGCGACGACACCTTCACCGATGCCGTTGATGGCGTGAAGCGGGGGGCGATCATCACCGTCACCGTGACCGCAATCGAAGAAGGTGGCGTCGAGGTCGAGTACAACAGCCAGAAGTCCTTCATCCGCCGTTCGGACCTGTCGCGTGACCGGGCCGACCAGCGGCCGGAGCGTTTCCAGGTGGGCGACCACGTCGACGTCCGCGTGACCAACATCGACCCGAAGACCCGCAAGCTGGGTCTGTCGATCAAGGCACGCGAGATCGCCGAAGAGAAGGAAGCCGTCGAACAGTATGGCTCGTCCGATTCGGGCGCGTCGCTGGGCGACATCCTGGGTGCAGCTCTGAAGGACCGCAGCTAAGCTTCTGGTCGCAGAACCTGCGATTGTTTGGAAAGGCCCCGCCACACGCGGGGCCTTTTCCTTATCCCCAAGTCCCGGTTTTTGTTTGTCATAAGACAAAACCTGCCGCTATAGTCGCGCGAGAACAAGAGCGTGGCGGTCGCCTGCCCCAAATCCGTAAAAGGGGGGGACCGAACCACAGGGGGGACTACGGATGATCCGGTCTGAACTGATCCAGAAGATCGCGGATGAGAACCCGCACCTGACCCAGCGACATGTCGAGCGGATCGTGAACACGGTCTTTGACGAGATCATCGAAGCGCTGGCCAAGGGCGACCGGGTCGAACTGCGCGGCTTCGGGGCGTTCTCGGTCAAGGCGCGCGATGCCCGCGTCGGACGCAACCCCCGCACCGGCGAAGCGGTAAAGGTCGATGACAAGAAGGTCCCCTTCTTCAAGACCGGCAAGCTTCTGCGCGACCGGCTGAACGGCAAGTAACCCCCACATCGCCTTGCGCCCGGTCCTGATCGGGCCGATATTGGACCCTGAAGCCTGGGGCCAGAACCGCATGATCCGTTACCTTCGCCTGCTTTTCATTGGCCTCGTCGGTGTAGGCCTTCTGACCGTTGCGTTGGCCAATCGCGCGCCGGTTCCAGTGCGGCTGCTGCCCGAGGATCTTGCGGCGCTGACTGGTCTCACCTGGGCCGCCGAAGTGCCGCTGTTCCTGGTTATCTTCGGCGGGATCATCGCGGGCGTCCTGATCGGTTTCGTCTGGGAATGGTTCCGGGAATACGGCCACCGCGCCACTGCCAGCCAGAAGTCGCGCGACGTCGCCCGGCTGGAGCGCGAGCTGGCGGTGCTGAAGGATGCGACCTCGGTCCCGGCGAAGGACGACGTGCTGGCGCTGTTGGAAAAGCGCTGATGCGGGACGTTCGAGTCAAGATCTGCGGGCTGAAGACGCCCGGGGATGTGGCCGCCGTCGTGGCTGCGGGTGCGGCTTATGCCGGGTTCAACTTTTTCCCGAAATCGCCGCGTTTTGTGACGCCCGAAGTCGCGCGGTCTCTGGCGTTGGCCGCACCTGACGGGCTCTGCAAAGTGGCACTGGTGGTCGATGCCGATGACGCCACGCTGGACCGGATCGTGGCCGAGGTGCCGCTGGACATGTTGCAGCTGCACGGCCACGAGACCCCGGCCCGCGTGGCCGAAGTAAAGGCGCGCTACGGGTTGCCGGTGATGAAGGTGATCGGGGTGGCCGAAGAGGCTGACTTGGCCGGGCTTCTGGACTACCAGCTGGTCGCCGACCAGATCCTGATCGATGCCAAGGCCCCGAAGGGCGCGGTTCTGCCCGGCGGCAACGGGCTGACCTTCGACTGGCGGCTTCTGGTCGGGCGCAAATGGCTGAAGCCCTGGATGCTGGCGGGGGGCCTTACGCCCGACAATGTGGGTCAGGCGATCCAGCGCACCGGGGCGCGGCAGGTCGATGTGGCAAGCGGCGTCGAAAGCGCGCCGGGGGTCAAGGACTCGGGTCGGATCGCGGCCTTCATCGAGGCGGCGCAGGGCGTGAAGGGCGGCGTGCCGATCCTACGCTGAAGCGATTTCTTCGAAGAAATCGTATCGGAGCCTTCAAAGGCTCCGGTCCGGAGTTTTCGAAAACTCCGCCTTTTCCCGACGGCCCAATGGCGCTACATCCGGGTTGAACACAGGGGGGCACCATGGCCGACGACGGGTTGAACAGCTTCATGACGGGGCCGGACGAGCAGGGCCGTTTCGGTCTGTTTGGCGGGCGCTTTGTCTCTGAGACCCTGATGCCGCTGATCCTGGAACTGGAAGAGCGCTACACCTTCGCCAAGACTGACCCGACATTCTGGGCCGAGATGGACGATCTATGGAAGCACTACGTCGGCCGCCCCAGCCCGTTGTATTTCGCGCCGCGCCTGACGGAACACCTCGGCGGTGCCAAGGTCTACATGAAGCGAGATGAGCTGAACCACACCGGCGCGCACAAGATCAACAACGTCCTGGGCCAGATCATCCTGGCGCGACGGATGGGCAAGACCCGGATCATCGCCGAAACCGGCGCGGGTCAGCATGGTGTGGCGACGGCGACGGTCTGTGCGAAGTTCGGGCTGCAATGCGTCGTCTACATGGGCGCGCATGACGTGGAACGGCAGGCTCCGAACGTGTTCCGGATGAAGCTCTTGGGGGCCGAAGTGATCCCGGTGACCTCTGGTCGCGGCACGCTGAAGGACGCGATGAACGACGCGCTGCGCGACTGGGTGACCAACGTCCGCGACACCTTCTATTGCATCGGCACGGTGGCGGGCCCGCATCCCTATCCGGCGATGGTGCGGGATTTCCAGTCGATCATCGGCAAGGAGGTCCGCTGGCAGTTGGCCGAGCAGGAGGGCGAAGGCCGTCTGCCCGACGTGGTCGTGGCGGCCATCGGTGGCGGGTCGAACGCGATGGGGCTGTTCTTCCCGTTCCTCGATGACCCCTCGGTCCGCATCGTCGGGGTCGAAGCGGGCGGCAAGGGCGTGGACGACCGGATGGAGCATTGCGCCTCGCTGACCGGCGGGCGTCCGGGCGTGCTGCACGGCAACCGGACCTATCTGCTGCAGGACGCGGACGGGCAGATCCTGGAAGGCTTCAGCATCAGCGCGGGTCTCGACTATCCCGGGATCGGGCCGGAACATTCCTGGCTGCATGACGTGGGCCGGGCGGAATATGTCAGCATCACCGATGCCGAGGCGCTGGAGGCGTTCCAGCTGTGCTGCAAGCTGGAGGGAATCATCCCGGCGCTGGAGCCTTCGCACGCATTGGCCCAGGTGATGAAGCTGGCGCCGACCCTGCCGAAGGACCAGATCATCGTGATGAACATGTGCGGCCGGGGCGACAAGGACATCTTCACCGTGGCCAAGCACCTGGGCGTGCAGATGAAGGTCTGATCGCGGGCTCTTGCGCGCCTAAACCTGGGTTTAGGCGCGCAAACTGCATGCATAGACCCCTGCCAGTAAACCCTGGGTCAATGGTCGCAGGGGAATGATTCGGCCCTTTTGGTTTCGTGCTCTCATCAATGGCTGTGGCCGTGGGTGAGCGGGACGTAAAAACCAAAGGAGACCCCATATGAAGCCGAAAACCAGACTTCTTGGCCTCGCGACCGCTGTCACGCTGTACGCGGGTGCCGCTTTCGCCGCCATCAACGGCAACCAGCTGGCCGACGACTACCTCGCCGAAGGCTACGACTTCGTCGAGGTGAAGGTCGGCCTGACGCAAACCAAGGTCGAGGCGATCAAGGGCACCACTAAGGTCGAAGTGATCTACGACAATGAGACCTTTGCGATCATCAAGCAGGAGCGGGAAACCGCGGATGGTGACGACGTAGGCCGGACCGGCAAGCAGGTGCGCAACATCGGCCGGGACTTCGAAGACGATGACGACAATGATCGCCGGGGCGGTCGCGGCCGTGACGATGATGACGACGATGACGATGACGATCACAGCGGTCGCGATCATGATGATGACGACGATGATGATGACGACGATGACGACAGCAATGACGACGATGATGACGATGATGACGATGATGATGACAACAGCGGCAGCGGCCGCGACGGCGACGACGACTGAGACGTCGGAGAAACAGGCGAAACAGGCCCCGGACTTGCCGGGGCCTTTGGCGCGGACCATAGTTTCGAACGCAAAGCATGCGGAAAGGGTCGGGGACACCAAATGAAACGGCGTGAGTTCCTGACCGGACTTGCCGCAGGATTGGCGGTCGCGTCACCCGTCCTTGCCGAAGGCGTGGTCGACAGCATTGTCCGCCAGCTGAAGCGCCTGGGGTTTCGCAGCGTCGTGCAGGAACGCACGCTGCTAGGCCGGGTCCGCATCACGGCGCAGCGCAGCGATGGCCGGCGCGAGATCATCGTCAACCCGAACACCGGCGAAATCCTGCGCGATCTCTGGACGCCTACGGGCGGCGGATCAGGCGACATCGCAATCATCGATGACCGGGGCGGGAATTCGGGCCATGGCAGCGGCAGCGGCAACGGCGACGATGATGACGACGACGATGACGATGACGATGACGACGATGACGACGAGGACGATGATGACGGCGGCAATAGTGGCCCAGGTGGCGGCAATGGCGGCAACAGCGGCTCGGGCGGCGGCGGTGATGACGACAATGACGATGACGATTGATGCGGCGCAGCTGCCATGGATCAGGGTGTGAGGCGCGCGGCGCCCTACATTGCGATCCTTGTCATCCAGGCGCTTTGCGCCTTCTTCTTCGTGTCTGATATCCTGTCTTCGGTCATCGGTATCCGCACCACGCCGATCAGCTGGGAAAATGCGCGAGGCGCTGGAGATAGCAGCCTCGGTGGGACTGGTCCTTGGCGTCGTGGTCGGCGGCCTGATGCTGCGGCGCGCCTTGCGGGAACGGCACCGGGCGGAGGAGCAGCTCCGCCGCGCCTCGGGGGCCTTTGCAGATCTTCTGCAAGAGCGGTTTCAGGAATGGGGCCTGACCCCGTCGGAAAAGGATGTGGCGCTGTTCGCGATCAAGGGGATGTCGACGGCCGAGATCGCGACGCTCCGGTCAACCAGCGAAGGCACCGTGAAGGCGCAGACCAACGCGATCTACCGGAAGGCCGGGGTGACGGGGCGACCGCAGCTGCTGTCCCTGTTCATCGATGACCTGATGCGGGACGACGGCGCGATCCGTCCGATGCCCGAGGCTATGCCGCAGGTTCCGTTTTCGGTCAAGTAACCCTAGTCGGTGGCATGGGCCTGCAGCACCTCCAGCGGCACGATGCCCAGCGTCGCCTGATGCGTCGCGACAAGGCGGACCTTGGGGGCGGCGCCTTCCTCATGCGCCTGCAGGAAGCGGCTGGCACAAAGGCACCACTGGTCGCCGGGCTGCAGTCCCTTGAACCCGTATTCGGGGCGCGGGGTAGAGAGGTCGTTGCCGAGGTATTTCGAGAGCGCGAGGAACTCGGCGGTCATCAGGGCGCAGACGGTGTGCAGGCCCCGGTCCATCGGGCCGGTGTTGCAGCAGCCGTCGCGGAAAAAGCCGGTCACCGGGTCGGTGGAGCAGGATTCGAGCGGCTGGCCAAGGACGTTGAGGGACGGGAGTTGCATGGCGTCAGGATGGCAGGTCAGAAGGTGTCTGTCCAGATGTGTCCACGGTGGACAGCCCGTCTGTTGCAAATGAAATCAGTGTCTTAGTCGCGGGCATTCATGAAAGCTTAAGGGTTTGTCAGCGGCAGACCACCCCGTAGCCTGTGACAATGGGAAAGCTGCCATCCTCGCCGAATTCGCCCGCCGTGGTGACACTAAGGCTGCCCTGCGGCCCTGTATAGGCATAGCCGCAAAAGCCGAAGCCGGTGCCCGAGCAGATGTCGACCTCGGGCACGCCGCGGGCGGCGATCTCGGTGTCGAGGCCCCGGCTTTCGGACCGGTCGCCGGCGAAGGGGACGGGTTGCCACCCGGCCCTGGCCAGTTCCTTCCGGGCGACGTCGATGGGCAGATTGTAGATCAGGGGGACTTCTGCGGTGCCGTTGCAGACCGGCTCGGCTGCGGCGAGGGGGGTTATGGCGATGCCATTTCCCTGCGGCTGAATGTCGGCGATGGGCATTGGCAGGTAGTCGCCTGACCAGAGCCGCAGGCCGTTGTCCGCGAAGGGGGCGACGAAGCCGATCGGCAGGTTTTCGGCATCTGTCGCATAGATGAGCGCAGTCAGCTGGTCGCCCTGGAAGAACCCGACATTGCCATCCTGGCGCAGGCAGGTGCCCGAGGTGCCCTGCAGGAAACTGCCGACAAAGCTGACGGCGGTGAGGTCGCCGAAGGGGGCTTCGGATGTGACGATCCAGCCCAGGGACTGCGCGGCACGCCCGGCAGGGGTTTCCGGCGTAATGGACAAGTGGCTGCAGAACTCGACCTCGCCCGGTCCGGCGGGGGCTGCCGGCAGGCGGTCGAGTGCGACGATGTCGAGGCCGGGGATCTGCGAGGCAAGCTCGGCCCTGGCGGGGGTGGCGGCAAGGGCGAGGGCGAGGAGGGCAAGGCGCATGGGGGGCTCTGGTTCGGGGTGTTGGACAGCAGGGAAGCGCGGGCAGAGCGGTTTGTCGAGTGGGGAGCGGCTGACCCTTTGGCAACGGTTGTGAAATTGAGCGCCGTACGGCGCGAGCCTTTTGTCTCGTCGTCGGGCTTGCGCCTCCTCCTCGGGTGTTGGGGGTTTTCCACCCCCAAACCCCCGGAGGATATTTGAAGCCAGGTGAAAGGATCTTTGGGCGGGCTGGACCGTCCCCGGGCCTTTGTCTATAAGGCCGCCCATGCAGATGTGGTGGATCATTCGGTCGCGAATTACCTGCCCGGCGGGCTGAGGCCTGGCCGGGTTTCACGTTTTGCCGCTGGCCCGTTCCCGGGCCGACCTGCCCCTGACTCTTGAGGATCCCCTCCCATGTGCGCCGATACCGCCGCCCCCCCGTCAGACACGCCTGACTATCGCGATACCGTATTCCTGCCCGAGACCGCCTTCCCGATGCGGGCGGGCCTTCCGCAACGTGAGCCGGAGTGGCTGGCGCGGTGGGAGCGGATCGGGGTCTATGACCGGCTGCGGTCTACTGCCGCCGGGCGGGCGCCGTTCGTGCTGCATGACGGGCCGCCCTATGCCAACGGGCACCTGCACATCGGCCACGCGCTGAACAAGGTG
>JBGSVS010000605.1:0-2865 GCA_041752895.1 Tabrizicola sp. | reverse complement strand
GCATCCCGCAGGATCGCCCGAGCAATCGCCACCCGCTGCTTCTGCCCGCCCGACAGCATCACCCCGCGTTCGCCCAGATAGCTGTCATAGCCCTGCGGCAGGCCGGTCAGGAAATCATGCGCCGCCGCCGCCCGTGCTGCGGCCTCGACCTCGGCATCGGTGGCATCAAGCCGCCCGAAGCGGATGTTCTCGCGCGCCGAGGTGGCAAAGATCACCGGGTCCTGCGGCACCAACGCTATCGCCTGCCGGAAGTCGGCGCGGCCCATGTCGGACAGTGACAGGCCGTCCAGCATGATGCGCCCCGCCTGCGGGTCGTAAAACCGCATCAGCAGTTGCAGGATCGTCGTCTTGCCCGCGCCGGAAGGTCCGACCAGCGCCACCGTCTCCCCAGGGTTCACATGCAGCGACACCCCGTTCAGCGCAGAAGCCTCCGGTCGCGCCGGATAGCGGAAGGTCACGTCCTGAAATGCGATTTCGCCCCGCACCGGGCGCGGCAATGCCACTGGACGCACCGGGTCCTGCACCGAATCCTCGGTCCCCAGAAGCTCGGCCAGCCGCTCGGTCGCACCTGCCGCCCGCTGAAGCTCCCCCCAGATTTCCGACAGCGCGCCAACGGCCCCTGCCACCATCACCGCATAGATGACGAACTGGATCAGCGCGCCTACCGACATCATGTCCGCCCGCACGTCCCGCGCACCAACCCAAAGGACGCCCACGATCCCGGCAAAGGTCAGGAAGATCACGATCACCGTCATCACCGCGCGGGTCTTGATCCTCGTCTTGGCCGAGACGAAACTCTTTTCGGTCACCTCGGCAAACTGCGCCCGCGTCGCGCCTTCATGCGTGAAGGCCTGCACTGTCTGCACCGACGACAGCGCTTCGGACGCCGCCCCGGATGAGGCCGCGATCCAGTCCTGGTTCTCCCGCGACAAGGACCGCAGGCGGCGGCCAAGGACGACAATCGGCACCACGATGGCCGGGACAATCAAGAGCACCAGCCCCGTCAGCTTGGCCGAGGTCAGGAACAGCAGCACCAGCCCGCCGAACAGGATCAGCACATTGCGCAGCGCGACCGACACGGAAGACCCGATCACCGACAGGATCAGCGTGGTGTCAGTGGTGATCCGGCTTAACACCTCGCCGGTCAGGACGCGCTCGAAGAAGGCGGGCGACATGCCCAGCACCCGGTCGAACAGCGCGCGGCGAATGTCAGCCACCACCCTCTCGCCCAGCCGCGACACGAAGTAGTAGCGCAAGCCAGTCCCCACGGCCAAAAGCGCCGCGATCGCCAGCGCCGCGCCGAAGTACTTGTCCAGAAGCGCCGCATTGGCCCCGTTGAACCCGTCGACCACCCGGCGCACGGCCAAGGGCAGCACCAGGCTGACGCCCGCGGTCAGGATCAACGCCACCAACGCCAGGGCCCCAAGCCCGCGATAGGGCCACAGGAACGGCAACAGCCCGCGCAGCGCGCCCACCCGTTTTGACTTCGGCCGATCCTCGGCTGTCCCGCTGTCCGCCATGCGCCTGCCTCATCCCGCTTTGGGTTCAGGGTCTAGTCGGACCCGGCCTGCCCTGCAAGCGCCGACCGTGCGACGAAAGGCGCGCTGCCTCTTTCCCCCATCCGCGCCCCATGTCACCTTGTCCGCATGACCCGGACCCAGCACTTTTCCGCCGAAGACGGCGCCCGCCTTGCCTACCGCGACGAAGGGCAGGGCCTGCCGCTTCTTTGCCTGCCCGGCCTTACCCGCAGCATGGGGGATTTCGACTATCTGGTCCCGCACCTGCCGCCCCTGCGCCTGATCCGCATGGACTATCGCGGTCGCGGCCAAAGCCCATGGACAGGGCCTGCTACCTACACGGTTGAACAAGAGGGCCGTGACGCGCTTGCACTTCTGGACCATCTCGGGGTGCCGAAAGCCGCGATCCTAGGCACCTCGCGCGGCGGGCTGATCGGCATGGTCCTTGGGGCCGTGGCGCGCGACCGGGTGCTGGGGCTCTGCCTGAACGACGTCGGGCCCGAGATCCACCGCCCCGGCCTTGCCCGGATCTCCGACTATGTCGGGCGCACCCCCGCCGGGCGAACCCATGCAGGCTTTGCCGAGCTTCTGTCACGCAGCCCCGGCTTCGACGGCGTGCCGATGTCGCGCTGGCTGGAAGAGGCGCAGCGCCTTGCGATTGAGACCCCGGACGGTCTGCGCCTGCCCTATGATCCCGCCCTGCGTGAGGCTTTCCTTGCAGCCTTCGATGGCCCGCCGGTCGACCTTTGGCCTCTGTTCGACGCGCTGAAGGGCCTGCCGCTGGCGCTCATCCGGGGCGCGAACTCGGACCTCCTCAGCGCGGAGACCGCAAAGGGGATGTGCGACCGCCGCCCCGACATGGATTTCGCCGAAGTCCCGGGCCGCGCCCACATCCCCTTCCTCGACGAACCCCAGTCCCTCTCGCTGATCCGGCGCTTCCTCGCGGGCCTCGCATGACCGACATCGCGATGATCGAGGCTGCGGCGCAACGCCTGAACGGCAACATCCGCCGCACGCCCCTGTTGAACGCGCCGCTTCTGGACCGGATCGCCGGGCGGCGGATTTTCGTCAAGGCCGAATGCCTGCAGGTCACCGGCAGCTTCAAGGCGCGGGGCGGCTGGTCCGCCGTATCCGCCCTGGCCCCCGACGCCTTGAAGCGCGGCGTCATCGCCTATTCCTCCGGCAACCACGCGCAGGGGGTGGCCTTTGCCGCTGCCCGGCACGGCGCGCCTTGCGTGATCCTGATGCCTTCGGACGCGCCCAAGGTAAAGATCGCCAATACTCGTGCCTACGGGGCCGAGGTCGTGCTTTACGACCGCGCGACCCAGGATCGCGACGCCATCGGCGC
>JBGSVS010000604.1:0-5659 GCA_041752895.1 Tabrizicola sp. | reverse complement strand
GGCCGAGATCGCCCGCCGACGCCGATCCTGATCCTGCCGATGGTCTGGGCCGCCTACCGCCGCATCCCAGGCGCGCTGGCCTGGGTCGGGGCAGCGTTGGCGGTCCTTGGCACGGCGCTTATCTCTGCCACCAGCTAAGGCTTGGCAGACCCGGCGCCTGCGTGATTGACTGACGCGATCATCCGGGGGGATCACGATGGCCAAGGCAGCAAAGCGGATCACGGCCGAAGAGGCAGCGGGGCTGGTCCGGTCGGGCATGTGGCTCGACTATGGGGCGGTTCTGGGCCAGCCCGATGCGTTCGACGAGGCGCTCGCGAAGCGGCTGGGTGAGGTCACGAACCTGCGCTTCCGGTCGGTCCTGACCGCCCGCCCGCGTGCAGTGCTGGAGGCGGACCCTGAGGCGCGGCATGTCCACTGGTTCTCGACCCATTTCTCGGGCTACGACCGCCGGAAGCACGATGCCGGGATGGCGCATTACCTGCCGGTGAACCTGGGCGAGGTGCCCGACTACTACCGCCGCTTCATCGACCCGCCGGACATCGTGGTCTTCAAGACCGCGCCGATGGACAAAGACGGCTACTTCAACTTCGGCCCGAACACCCTGTGGATGCGGGCGCTGGTGGAGAGGGGGAAGGTGGTGATCGTCGAGGAGACTCCCACCCTGCCTTACGTGATGGGGGAAGGCACCGGGGTCCATGTGTCCGAGGTGGACTACATCATCCAGGGCTTCGACCGACCGATGGCGGAGCTGCCGAAGGGCGCGGCGAGTGAGGTCGACAAGGCCGTCGCCCGGCTGATCGCGGCCGAGGTGGAGGACGGGTCCTGCCTGCAGATCGGGATCGGCGGGATGCCCAATGCTGTGTGTTCCTTGCTCGCGGAAAGCCCAGTGTCGGATCTGGGCATCCATACCGAGATGATGACGGACGGGATCGTGGATCTGTATCGGGCGGGGCGGGTGACGGGCGCGAGAAAGCAGCTGAACCCGGGCAAGATGGTCTGCACCTTCGCCTTGGGGGCGCAGTATCTGTACGATTTCATCGACCGGAACCCGGAGGTGGAGTTCCATCCCGTCGACTATACGAACCTGCCGCACAACATCATGCGGAACGACCGGGTGGTGTCCATCAACAACACGACCCAGATCGACCTGCAGGGGCAGGCGGCGTCGGAGACGGACGGGTTCCGGCATATCTCGGGCACCGGGGGGCAGCTGCAGTTCGTGCGGGGGGCTTACGGGTCGAAGGGTGGGAAAAGCTTCATGTGTCTGGCCTCCACCTACGACATGAAGGGGGAGCGGCGGAGCCGGATCGTGACGGCGCTGACCCGGGGGAACGTGGTGACGACGCCTCGGACGGACATGATGTATGTGGTGACGGAGTACGGGATGGTGAACCTGAAGGGGCGGTCGATCGCCGAGCGGGCGCGGGCCTTGATCTCCATCGCCCACCCGGATTTCCGCGAGGAGCTGGAGCGGGACGCCTATGAGCACCGGTTGATTCCGAGGGGGTTCTTCTGAGATGTGTCCACGGTGGACAAACTGAGTGAACCCAATTGAATCAGTGGCTTGCGGATTTCTGTTAGGGGTTTCTTAACACCTGACCACGGGCCTCCTCGTGCGCCTTCGGCTTCTCGTCGGGGGTCCCCAGCGAAGAGTGACGAAGTCAACGATGAGCGGCGGCGAGGAGAAGCGGCAGGAGGCGGAGGTCCTCGGCGATGTCCTGTCCATCTTCCAGCGACCAGCGAGTGGACAGGGCGCAATGGGCGGCGGCCCAGCCGAGGAGACGGCCTGGCGGATGACCAAGGCGGCCGGAGACCTGCGCTGCCATACGGTGAAGGCGGGCGGGGTCGAAAATGCGCTCGCCCATGCCTTCGGGATTGCGGAAGGCATTGGCGGGCTCATAGGCCGGGTCACCGCTGACGCCCTTCGGGTCGATGGCCAGCCAGCCGCGCGGGCCGTGCAAAATGTTGTCGTGGTGCAGGTCGCCGTGCAGCGCCGTGGGCGGGACCGGATCAGCAAGAAGATCGCGGGCGATGCGGGCGGCTTCGCCGAGGTTGCCGTCGAGGCTTGCGCCGGTCAGGGGCGCGAAACGGCGGTCCAAGGGCTCGAAGGCGTCAAGGACTGGCTGGGCGGCGTGGAGGGTCTGGATCACGTCGCAGAGAATCTCCGTCGCCTCGTCGTCCCGTCCGGAGCGGGCAAGGTCGCCCAGCGAGGGGCCGGGACAATGCTCCATCAGGATCGCGGGGCCTTCCAGGGCATGGACATGGACCGCACCACGACCGGCAAGCGCCTGCAAGTAGGCGGCACCTCGCGCTTCCCCGGTCTGGCCGGGCTTCAAGAGTTTCAGGACGGCGGTTTCCCCGTCCGGTCGGGTGACGGTCCAGAGGGCGCTGGTTGCGGTATCGGCAAGCTTGCGCGGATCGGACAGCTGGAACCGGGCAAGGGCCTGATCCAGCTGCATGGTCAGCGGCTTGCCCGCCAGGCGGCCAGAAGGCCTGCCGCCGCGATCAGTGCAATGCCGGTAAAGCCCAGCGCATCGGGAAGCTGCTGAAACACCAGCCAGCCCAGCAGGGTGGCAAAGGCGATGTGCAGATAGTTGACCGGGGCGAGGATGGAGGCCGGGGCCTCGCGGTAGGCCGAGGTGAAGAGAAGGTGGCCCGCCGTCGCCAGTGCGCCGAGGGCCGCCATCAGGCTGGCATCCAGCGCCGAAGGCAGGGTTTCCGAGCCCAGCACAAGCGACAGGGCACCGAAGAGCACTGCCCCGACCAGCGCAGTGTGGAACATCAGCGCCATCGTGGTTTCGGTCCGGGACAGAATGCGGGTCAGAAGGTGATAGCCCGTGGCCAGGCAGGCGTTGATCAACGAAAGGGCGACACCCCAGGCGTCAAGGCCGCTGCCTGGCCGCGCGATCAAGAGGACCCCGGCAAAGCCCAGTGCGGCGCTGATCACGCCCAGGAGACCGACCTGTTCCTTCAGCACGGTTCCGGCGGCCAGCATCACCATGACCGGGGCGATGTAGATGATCGCCACCGTCTCGGAGACCGGCATCAAGCGAAGCGCCAGCATCATCGAGATCGAGGCCAGCGCCAGACAGGCCCCGCGCAGGATCACCAGACCCGTGCGGTTAGTGCGCCAGAGGGCAGAGCGATGCCGGGGCCACATGACCGCCGTGACCAGCGTGAGGTTCACCGCGTAGCGCGCCGCAAGAACCATGGTTACGGCATAAAGCATGGCCAGGTGCTTGCCGAGCGTATCGGCAGTGGCAAAGAGCAGCGTCGCGGCCACGACCAGCGCCACGCCTTTCAGGGGATTGCCTTCAGGGTGCATCGGGGCTCCGCGGGCTTTGCCCACCTGGGTGTAGGGCGGACCCTAGACGCGGCTCGCGGCAGGGAAAAGGGGCCGCCAAAGAAAACGGCCCGTGGGGGGAGGACCCACGGGCCGTCTCGGACAACGGCGGCAGACAGGGAGGGAGGAGTGTCCGCCGCCGGGTCGTTCCGCTTAGGAGTGGTAGGCCTGTTCGCCGTGGCTGGTGAGGTCGAGGCCCTGGCGTTCCGTGTCGTTGTCGACCCGAAGGCCCATGGTCACATCCACCAGCTTGAAGGCGATGTAGGCCACGACGCCGGACCAGACGATGGTGATCAGCACGCCCTCGATCTGGATCCAGAGCTGGGCCATCATCGCGTAGTCTTCGCCCTTGACCCCGCCGAAAGCAGCGGCCGAGAAGACGCCGGTCAGCACCGCGCCGACGATCCCGGCGACGCCGTGGATGCCGAACACGTCAAGGCTGTCGTCGTACTTCATCTTCTGCTTCACGACGGTGACGAAGAAGTAGCTGGCGAGTGTCGCAAGCACGCCGAGGAGGATCGAGCCCATCGGGCCGATGGTGCCGCAGGCCGGGGTGATGGCAACAAGGCCGGTCACCATGCCCGAGGCGGCCCCCAGCATCGAGGCCTTGCCGCGCTGCATGCCTTCGATGGCGCACCAGGCCAGCGTCGCGGTTGCCGTGCAGATGAAGGTGTTGATCATCGCCAGCGTCGCGCCGCCGTTCGCCTCAAGGTTCGAGCCGACGTTGAAGCCGAACCAGCCGACCCACAGCATCGAGGCGCCGATCATGGTCATGACCATCGAGTGCGGCGCCATGTTGTCCTTGCCGTAACCGATGCGCGGGCCGATCACCAAGGCTCCGACCAGTGCTGCGATACCGGCGTTGATGTGGACCACGGTGCCGCCGGCAAAGTCGATGGCGCCCTTGGCGAAGAGGTAGCCGTTCGCATCCCAGACCATGTGGGCAATCGGGAAATACGAGAAGGTGCCCCAGAGGACCGAGAACACCAGCACCGACTTGAACTTCACCCGTTCGGCGAAGGCTCCGATGACCAGGGCAGGCGTGATCGCCGCGAAGGTCATCTGGAAGGTGATGAACAGGTATTCCGGGATGACGTAGCCCGCGCTGAAGGTGGCGGACATGCTGTCTGCGGTGACGCCGGACAGGAACAGTTTGGCGGTGCCACCCCACCAGGGCGAGGTCGAGCCGCCGAACGAGAAGGAATAGCCGTAGACGACCCAGACGAGCATCATCACGCAGGCGATGACGGTGGTCTGCATCAGGATCGACAGCATGTTCTTCGACCGCACGAGGCCGCCGTAGAACAGCGCCAGGCCCGGGATCGTCATGAAGAGGACGAGGACGGTCGAGATCATCATCCAGCTGACGTCGCCCTTGTCCATGACCGGGACGACTTCCTCGGCGACTTCGGCGACGGCTTCGGTCGCCTCGGCAGTCGCTTCCTGCGCCCAGGCGGGCAGGCTGGCGAAAAGCGCGGCGGACAGCGCGCCAACGGCCGTGCCAAGTTTGGTTTGAGTTGTCATTTCAGGTGTTCCCCTCTTCCCCGCCGTTCACAGCGCGTCGTCATCGGTTTCGCCGGTGCGGACCCGCACGGCGTGTTCAACGTCCAGGACGAAAATCTTTCCGTCGCCGATCTTGTCGGTCTTGGCCGTCTTCTGGATGGTCGTGACCACCTGGTCGGACAGCGCGTCGGCGACGACGATTTCAAGCCGGACCTTCGGCACGAAGTTCACGGCATATTCCGCCCCGCGGTAAATCTCGGTGTGGCCGGACTGGCTGCCGAACCCCTTGATCTCGGTCACCATCATGCCGCGCACGCCGATGGCGGTCAGCGCTTCGCGGACCTCCTCCAGCTTGAACGGCTTGATTGCTGCAATGATGAGCTTCACGTTTTTCCCCTTTGTCAGTTCAGGCGCCCTGGGGTGGGACCTTCGGCGATCATCTGGCAGGCGATTGCTGCGCATGCACAAGAAAGCGCCGCCCGGCAAAGGCGCAGTTCCAGGCGTTGGTGCACATTTTTTGCACTTTTTCGGGCATATGCCTAATTTCTGTGCGACCGCGATACGCGAATCGTGGTCTCCCTGACTTCGCTTTCCGGGAAATCCGGGATAATGTGACAGTCAAACGGGCTGGAACGGCCCCCGGTCACGAGTGGCAAGAGCAGGCATGGCAGCTGGAAACCGGGGGCGAGGCCCCCTTATCGCAGACAAGCGTTACACGACTGCGCGCAACGGCAGCGGCGGCGGGCCGAAGAAGCCTGCGCCGCCGAAACCCAAGCGCAGCCCGCGCAAGCGCAGCCAGCGCCCAGCGCGGCA
>JBGSVS010000603.1:0-3147 GCA_041752895.1 Tabrizicola sp. | reverse complement strand
GGGCTGGGGCAGCGCGGCATGGGCCTTCGCCACCGCCTGAAGGTTCGCCCAAACCTCAGCCGAGGCCGCAACCGTCTTGCCCGCGCCCATGTCGACATGCAGGCACAGCTGCTCCACCGTCGCCACGCAGACGTCGCCCTTCATGATCCGCACGAAGGACCGGAATCGCTTTTCGTCGGCCGAGATGATCTGCAGCTCCCCCCGCAGCTGATCGCCCAGCTTCGCCTCGCCCAGATGCCGGATATGCGTCTCGGCCGAGTAGAACGAGTGCCCCGCCGCCACGTAATCCATCCCTGCGCCGATGGTGCGCAGGAAGTTGTCCACCGTTTCGGAGTTCGCAAAGTAGTAACGGCTTTCCGTCATGTGACCGTTGTAGTCGATCCAGCCCGGCAGAACCTGACCCTGCCACATCACCAGCGGCTGGGCCTTCGCACCATGATCCAGCCCCTTCGCCATCTCGGCGTTGAAGGCGGCCGCCCGGCGTTCGTCGTGTTCGCGCAGGACTTTCCCCGCGCCCCAGTTCCGTTCCTTCAAGGACCGCAGAAAGCCCACGAGGTTGCGGTCGCGGATGCGTTCCAATTCGCGGATGGTGTGCATCCCGGACTGCGCATCCGACTGGCTGGAAACCAGCTCCACCAACTCGTCGTTGAACTCGGGCACGTCCATCAGCTTTGACCACGGCCACTTCAGCGCTGGCCCGAACTGGGCCATGAAGTGCCGCATCCCCGCCTCGCCGCCCGCAATCCGGTAGGTCTCGAACAGACCCATCTGCCCCCAGCGGAGGCCAAAGCCCATGCGGATCGCCTCGTCGATCTCTTCCGTGGTGGCAATGCCGTCCTTCAGCATCCACAGCGCTTCACGCCAAACCGCCTCAAGGAAGCGGTTGCCGATGAAGGCGTCGATCTCGTGCCGGATCACCAACGGGAACATCCCGATTTCTTTCATGATCTGCACGGTCTTTTCGACCACCTCGGGCGGGTTCGCCGGTGACCCCGAGACCTCGGACAAAGGCAGCAGGTAGACCGGGTTGAACGGATGCGCGACGATGATGTTTTCGGGTGCTACAGCAGATTTCTGCAAGTCGGACGCCTTGAACCCGCTGGTAGACGACCCGATCAGAACGCCGGGGTTCGATTGTTGCAACTGGGCATAGACCTTGTGCTTAAGCTCGATCCGCTCGCTGACCGATTCCTGCACATATTCCGCGCCCTCCACCGCCTCGCCGATGGTGCCGTGGAACGTCAACTTGCCCTCCGCAGGCATCGGCACATCCGACAGCGCAGGCAGCGCGGCCCGGGCATTCGACATCACCGCCGCGATCTTCCGCTCCGCCTCCGGGTCAGGGTCGAACACCCCCACATCCCAGCCGTTCAGCAGGAACCGCGCGGCCCAGCCCCCGCCGATAACCCCGCCCCCGATGATTGCCGCCTTGCGCGCCATGTCAGCCTCCCTCAACACATCCTTCGGCTTCCGTCCGCAGCGCGCCAAGAACTGGCAGGCACCACTCGGCTTCCGGCCTGTCGCCTTGCATCGAGCAGGTCACCGCATATATCGCAGCACTGCTCAAAATCCCCACAAGCCCCGCGACGGCTCCGCCGCTGCCAACGGCTTCCTCAGTCCTAGTTTCGTAGTCGAGCGTCATCCCGTTCCCCAAAACGACGCCGCCGGGCGGGTCCACACCATCGGCCCTCTGGATCACGATCATCCGCGGGGACCGCCCATCCGGCTCAAGGAAGATCGCCACGCCCTTGCCCTGTTCAACAACGTCGTGGGCTTCATCGAGTGTCAGAACCAACCCGGTGCCAACAAGCCTTTCGCAGGTCCCCGCAGCAGCCGCCTGGCCGACAAGGCACATGCAGAAGGCAAGCCCCCTCACTTCCCCACCGGCGCCCGCTTCTCCAGCTTCAGCTTTGCCCGCACCTCGGCCGGAGTAATCACCCGCGCGCCCAGGTTCTCGACGATGGTCGCGGCGCGTTCGACCAGCTGAGCGTTGGTGGCAAGGACGCCCTTCTCCAGCCAAAGGTTATCCTCCAGCCCGACGCGGACGTTCCCGCCCGCAATCGTCGCTGCCGCCACATAGGCCATCTCGTTCCGGCCCAGACCGAAAGCCGAGAAATGCCACCCGGCGGGCACATTGTTCACCATCGCCATGAAGGTGTTCAGGTCATCCGGAGCGCCCCACGGCACCCCCATGCACAGCTGCACCAGCACCGGGTCAGGGATCACGCCCTCGGAGTGCAGCTGCTTGGCCAGCCACAAATGCCCCGTATCAAACGCCTCGATCTCGATCCGCACCCCTGCCGCTGTCATCCGCCGCGCCATGTCGCGCAGCATGCCCGGGGTGTTGACCATCACATAGTCGGCCTCGTTGAAGTTCATCGTGCCGCAGTCCAGCGTGCAGATCTCCGGCCGGCATTCGACGATATGCGCCACCCGCTCCTCGGCCCCGCACATGTCGGAAATCGCCGCCATCTCGGTCATCTTCTCGGTGCCGTCGAAATACATGTCGCCGCCCATCCCGGCGGTCAGGTTCAGCACGACATCCGTATCGCTGTCCCGGATGCGCTCCGTCACCTCGCGGTAGTAATCCAGCCGGCGTGAGGGCTTGCCCGTCTCCGGATCGCGCACATGGCAATGCACCACCGCCGCCCCCGCCTTGGCCGCCGCAATCGCACTGTCGGCGATCTGCTTGGGGCTGCGCGGCACATGAGGGGACCGGTCCTGCGTCCCACCCGATCCGGTGACAGCGCAAGTGATGAAGACTTCCTTGTTCATGGTCAGCGGCATGGCATCCTCCCCGGATTTCAATCCCACCATAGCCCGCTTGCCAGCCAGCGCTTTGCACCTTACGAAATCTGGATGACGGAAAGTGCCATCTTCCAGCCCTCGGACCAGCCCCTGACCATTGCGCTTCTGGTCCTGCCGCAGGCCTCGATCCTCGAAGTCGCCTCAGCCCTCGACCCCCTGCGCAACGCCAATCGCCAACTGGGGCTTGAGGCCTACCGCTGGCGCGTCGTCTCCCCGGACGGCGCCCCCGTTCCACTCACCTGCGGGATCGAGCTCCCGTCCTCCGGCCCCCTCTCCCATGCTGTCGGGGCCGACGCCCTGATCGTCATCGCAGGCTACCGCCTCAACGACGTCGCCACC
>JBGSVS010000602.1:0-15056 GCA_041752895.1 Tabrizicola sp. | reverse complement strand
CCTTCGGCAAAGGAAACCACCAGCGCCTCGTCCAGCAGCTCGCCGCCCCAGGTCAGCCGCCGCAGCCCCGCAACCCGCGGCGCAGGCAAGGACCCACAAAGCGCAAGACCGGCCGCAAACGCCGCCGGTCCCGAGATCCGTACCACGGCGAGGCCCGACCGACCCCGCGCCGTGGCGAGGGCATAGATCGTGTCCATCGCCGCCCGCCTTTAGGTGTTCATCGACTCGAAGAAGTCGGCATTCGACTTGGTCTGCTTCAGCTTGCCGATCAGGAATTCGATGGCATCCGTCGTGCCCATCGGGTTCAGGATGCGGCGCAGGACGTAGGTCTTCTGCAGGTCCATCTTGTCGACAAGCAGGTCCTCTTTCCGGGTGCCGGACTTGAGGATGTCCATCGCCGGGAAGACGCGCTTGTCGGCGACCTTGCGGTCCAGCACGATTTCCGAGTTTCCGGTGCCCTTGAATTCTTCGAAGATCACTTCGTCCATCCGGCTGCCGGTGTCGATCAGCGCGGTCGCGATGATGGTCAGCGATCCGCCTTCCTCGATGTTCCGCGCCGCACCGAAGAAGCGTTTCGGGCGCTGCAGGGCGTTTGCGTCCACACCACCGGTCAGCACCTTGCCCGACGACGGAACCACGGTGTTGAACGCGCGTCCCAGACGCGTGATCGAGTCCAGCAGGATCACTACGTCGCGCTTGTGTTCAACCAGGCGCTTGGCCTTTTCGATCACCATTTCGGCGACAGCGACGTGCCGCGTCGCCGGTTCGTCGAAGGTCGAGGCGACAACCTCACCCTTAACCGTGCGCTGCATGTCGGTGACTTCCTCGGGGCGTTCGTCGATCAGAAGGACGATCAGATAGCACTCCGGGTGGTTCTGCGCGATCGAGTTGTCGATGTTCTGGAGAAGCACCGTCTTACCCGTGCGCGGCGGGGCCACGATCAGCCCGCGCTGGCCTTTGCCGATAGGGGCGACCAGGTCGATGATCCGGGCCGAGCGGTCCTTGATCGTCGGATCCTCAACCTCCATCTTCAGCCGCTCATCGGGGTACAGCGGCGTCAGGTTGTCGAAGTGGACCTTGTGACGGGCTTTCTCGGGGTCGTCGAAGTTGATCCGCGTGACCTTGGTCATGCTGAAATACTTCTCGTTTTCCTTCGGGGCCTGCATCAGGCCTTCGATGGTGTCGCCGGTGCGAAGCGAGAACTGCCGCAGGATATCGGGCGAGACGTATATGTCATCCGGACCCGGCAGATAGTTGGCTGAAGGTGAGCGCAGAAAGCCGAACCCGTCCTGCAGCACTTCCAGCACGCCATCGCCGCCTATCGCAAAACCTTCCTCGGCATGCTCTTTCAGGATCGAGAACATCATCTCGCCCTTGCGCATGGAGGGGGCGTTCTCGATCTCCCACTCCTCGGCCATGGCAAGCAGATCAGCCGGCGTCTTTGCCTTCAGGTCAGAGAGGTTCAAGCGTTCGGTTGGCATGGAATACCTTCAAGGGATCGGCCACGAAAAAGGGCGGATCATAGCGTGTCGGAAACGGGAAATGCGATGGACCGGACGGCCCCGCAACGCCGCACCTAATGGCGGTCGGTTCAAAAGTCAATCAGAAGCGGGTGATGACCGCAAAGACGATGACCAGCATCAGGATCGTCGGCACCTCGTTCATCATCCGGTAGGTCCGACCGTTGCGGCTGTTGGTCCCCGCGAGGAACTCTTTCCGGCGCAGGCCCAGCCAGTGGTGGAACCAGGTCATCGCCAGAATGCACGCCGCCTTAACCCAGGGCCAGACGAAGGACCAGTCCACCACCCCCGGCGTGAACACCAGTGCCAGGCCGAAGACCCAGGTCGCGATCATTGCCGGGTTCATGATCCCGCGCAGAAGCCGCCGCTCCATCACCTGGAACATCGTGTCCGTGGCCGACCCCGCCTGAACTTGCTCGACGTGATAGACGAACAGCCGGGGCAGATAGAAAATCCCCGCCATCCACGAGATCACCGACACGACATGCAGCGACTTCGTGACCAGATACCAGTCGGCCAGAAAATCCGTGATCATCTCAAGCATGGTCCTGCCCGCCTCCCTGTCTTTCTTCTTCTATAAAGAAAGAATGAAAGAAGGAATGTTGATGATGTAGGGGCTGTGGAGAACGGGATTCTCTGGCCCGTCCCCGCAACCGTCCACAAGGAGAGGCGTGGGGATAACCTCGGGAAAACCTGCCGCCCCTCGCTGTACTTTCAGAAATAGTATTATTTATCAATTTCTTGCCGGATATAAGCACTGCACACAATCCACAGGACAGCTCGATCCCCACCCCCGGCATAACCGGTTTTCCCGTCCCGCGTGACAAAGCCGCGCACAGCGGGATATCTCTGGCCCAAAGGTCGCGGGACAGGCCATCCGCCCACAACCCCCCTGACGGGCCGCAAGGACCCCCATTCGGGACCCAGGAACAAACCGAGGATATTCACAGCTTTGCCCCACCCCCTCATCCTCGCCTCCACCTCACCCACCCGCCTCCAGATGCTCCGTGCCGCTGGCCTTGACCCCACCCCTATCGCCCCCCGCGTCGATGAGGCCACCATCCGCGATGCCCTGACAGCCGAGGGCGCCAGCCCCCGCGACATCGCCGATGCCCTGGCCGAGATGAAGGCCCGCAAGGTCGCCGAGAAACACCCTGATGCCCTTGTCCTTGGCTGCGATCAGGTCCTGGCGTTGGACCGCGAGATCTTCGCCAAGCCCGAAACGCCCGACGACGCCCGCGCCCAACTCCGCGCCCTACGTGGCAAGACCCACAAGCTTCTCTCTGCCGCTGTCGTCTATGAAAATGCCGAACCCGTCTGGCGTCACGTCTCCGAAGCCCGCCTGACGATGCACCCGTTCTCGGACGCCTATCTTGACGACTATGTCACCCGAAACTGGGACAGCATCCGCCACTCGGTCGGCGGCTACAAAGTGGAAGAGGAGGGCGTCCGCCTGTTCTCGGCCATCACCGGCGACCATTTCACCATTCTCGGCCTACCGCTTTTGCCGCTGTTGGCTTACCTCGGCAACCGGGGCATGATCGCCACATGACCGATCACCCCCGCATCCCGCTGGCCGCCGTCCTGGGTCACCCCATCGCCCACAGCCGCAGCCCGGCGCTGCATGGCTACTGGCTGAAACGCTACAATCTCAAGGGCCACTATATCCCGATCGACATCGCGCCAGTGGATCTGCCCCGCCTGATCCGCACCCTGCCCGAGCTTGGCTACGTCGGCTGCAACGTCACCATCCCGCACAAAGAGGCTATCCTTCAGATTGCCGACGTGGTCACCGACCGCGCCGCGCTGATCGGGGCCGCCAACACGCTGATCTTCCGCAAGGACGGCAAAATTCATGCCGACAACACCGACGGCTCTGGCTTCATCGCCAACCTTCGCCAGAACGTCCCGGACTGGAAACCCGCCTCAGGCCCCGCCATCGTCCTGGGCGCAGGGGGTGCCGCCCGCGCCGTTGTCGCCGCCCTGATCGAGGTCGGCGTCCCCGAGATTCGCCTTGCCAACCGCACCCGCGCCCGCGCCGATGCGATCCGGCAGGACTTCGGCGCCAAGATCCATGTCCACGAATGGGTCCAGGCCCCGAACCTTCTGGACGATGCCGCCACGGTCATCAACACCACCTCGCTCGGCATGACCGGCAAGGCCGAATTCCAGGTGCCCATGCACCGCCTGAACCCCGGCGCGGTCTGCAACGATCTGGTCTACACGCCGCTCAAGACCCAGTTCCTGATCGAATCCGAAGCGCGCGGCGGCATCATCGTTGACGGGCTTGGCATGCTGCTGCATCAGGCCGCCCCCGGGTTCGAACGCTGGTTCGGCACCAGGCCGGAAATCGACGATGCCACCCGCAAGGCCGTGCTGGCGGCATGACCCTCATCCTTGGCCTTACCGGGTCCATCGGCATGGGCAAGTCCACCACCGCGCGCATGTTCGCCGACGAAGGCCTGCCCGTCTGGGATGCGGACGCCACGGTCCACCGCCTGTATCAGCCGGGCCAAGCGGCCGCGATTGCCATCGGCCAGCACTTCCCCACTGCCATCGACCCGGACGGCAGCGTCAATCGCGGCACCCTCCGCGCGCTGATCCAGGCTGACAAGACCGTGCTCGATCGCCTGAACGCTCTGGTCCATCCCCTTGTGGCCGCAGACCGGGCCGCGTTCATCGAAAACAGCAAAGCCGACATCCTTCTCTTCGATGTCCCGCTCCTTTACGAAACCGGCCTCGACAAAGCCTGCAACGCCGTTGTCGTCGTCTCTGCCCCGCCCGAGGTGCAGCGCGACCGGGTTCTTTCCCGCGGCAAGATGACCGAGGCCGAGTTCGAAACGATCCTCGCCCGCCAGATGCCTGACGCCGAGAAACGCGCCCGGGCGACCTACATCATCCTGACGACCAGCCTTGAAGCCGCCCGGCAAGCCGTGAAAGATGTGCTGGCAGACATCCGGCGGACCCTTGATGCGTGAAATCGTTCTCGACACCGAAACCACCGGCTTTGAACCAGCCGAGGGCCACCGCATCGTCGAAATCGGCGCGCTAGAGCTTTTCAACCACCTGCCCACCGGCCGCACCTACCACCAGTATATCAACCCCGAACGCGGGATGCCCGCCGGCGCGTTCGAGGTGCACGGCATCGGCCACGACATTTTGGAAACCCCCGGCAAACCCGTCCCCGGCGGCGTGACCCTGCGCGACAAGCCGGTCTTTGCCCGGATCGGCCAGGCCTTCCTCGACTTCGTCGGCGATGCGCAACTGGTCATCCACAACGCTGCCTTCGACATGAAATTCCTGAATTTTGAGCTGGAGCGTTCAGGCCTCCCCGGCCTGCCGTTTTCGCGTGCGACCGATACGCTGGCGATTGCCCGGACGAAATTTCCCGGCTCTCCCGCCTCACTTGATGCGCTGTGCCGCCGCTTCGGCATCGACAACTCGATGCGGGAAAAGCACGGCGCGCTTCTCGACAGCGAGATTCTGGCCGAGGTCTATCTGGAGCTCATCGGCGGTCGTCAGCCTGATCTGGTTCTCTCCAGCGCTGCCCCGGCCCCGGCCCGCAGCGCGACTGGGGAAGCAATCACCTGGCGTCCCCGCCCACGGCCAGAACCGCTTCCGCCCCGGACGACCGAAGAGGAAAGCGCCGCCCATGCAGCGATGGTCGCCAAGCTGGGCGATGCGGCGATCTGGAAGAAAGAGGTCTGACGACCCCCTACCGGGTCAGTTGACCTTCTCGGCCCCAACCGCCTGCGCCTGGGTCTGTGCACGACGCGCCAGTTCCTGACGATACAGCGCCATGAAGTCGACGGTGTCGACGTTCAGCGGCGGGAAACCACCGTCGCGCGTCACGTCCGAAATGATCCGGCGCACGAAGGGGAACATCAGGCGCGGGCATTCGATCAGCAGGAACGGATGCAGCTGCTCTTCGCCGACGCCTTCGATGTGGAAGGTCGATCCGTACTCAAGCTCAAGCACGAAGAGGACGTCGCTGTTGACCTTGTTCTTCGAGGTCACCTTGTACTTGGTGATGACCTCGTACTGGTTGGCAACCGGGCGCTTGCGCGCGTCAAGGCTGACCGCGACCTGAATGTCAGGCTGCACTTCGCCAGCGGTCAGGCCCTTCTGGACCACCAGGTTTTCGAACGACAGGTCACGCACGTATTGCGCCAGCACCTGCATCTTGATCTGCGCGGGGGTTGCTGCCGCACCGTTCCCTGCCGGGGTTTCGTCTGCCATTTCCGGGTCTCCCAAACGGATTTGCCGCCTTCTATCAGGAAGGCGGCGCGCTCTCAATGCTGCGGTTTTGCGGGGTGGAAAAGGCCGGCCCAAAGGTGCCGGCCAGAAGTTAATTTTCAGTATACGTCCGCGACTAAGCGTCTGGTTTCATTTGAAATCCAGAAAATGTCCACCGTGGACAGAAGCGGGTGCGGATCAGAGAATCTCGCTCATCTTCACGACCCGACCCTCTGCGACCGACTTCAACGCCGCCTCAGACAGGGCCAGAGCCGCCAGCCCGTCCTCGCCCGAAGGCGCAGCCTTGGCCTTGCCCCCCATCGCATCGATGAAGGCCGCGATTTCGGCCGCATAGGCCTCGGTATAGCGGGTCATGAAGAAGTCATGCAGCGGCGGCCGCGTATAGCCCGCCCCGGTGGCGACCTCGATGCTGACCGGCCGCTGGTTCTCCGCCGAAACCGACCCCGCCGACCCGTGCACCTCGATCCGCTGGTCGTACCCATAGGTCGCCCGCCGCGAGTTCGAGATCACCGCCATTTTCCCCGTGGCCGTCTTCAGCATCACCTGAACGGAATCGCTGTCCCCCGCCTTGCCGATCGCCGGGTCCACCAGAACCGCCGCCATCGCCGAGACCTCGGCCACTTCCTCACCCAGCAGGAACCGCGCCATGTCGAAGTCATGGATCGTCATGTCCCGGAAGATCCCGCCCGACCGTTTGATGTAGTCGACCGGAGGTGCCCCTGGGTCGCGGCTGGTGATGACCACCATCTCGACGTCGCCGATGGTCCCCTTGTCGATCTCACCCCGGACCGCCATGAAATGCGGATCGAAGCGGCGATTGAAGCCGACCATCAGCGTGCCCTTGCTGGCCCGCACGACTTCCAGGCACTGCTTCACCCGGTCCAGCGAAAGGTCGATCGGCTTTTCACAGAACACGGCCTTGCCAGCCTTCACGAACTGCTCGATCAGATCGGCATGAGTATCGGTCGGCGTGCAGATCACCACCGCGTCGATATCCTTGGCCGCGCAGATCGCATCAATCGTCCGCACGTCGCAGCCATACTGATCCGCAATCGCCTGCGCCGCTGGAGCCATCGCGTCCGACACCGCCACCAACTTCGCGTCGGAGTTCCCGGAAACCGCCTTCGCATGAACCTTCCCGATGCGTCCCGCACCCAGAAGCCCGAACCTGATCGTCATAGTCTCTCCTAGCCCCGGGCTGACCCCGGCTTTCGAATGTCAGGCGTAGGTGGCGTCGCTGCCGCCCTTCACGCCGGTGATGTAGCTCACGATGTCATTGCCGTCGGTCTCGTCCTTCCGCAAGGAGGCGACAATGCGACCCCGGCGAAAAACCACGATCCGGTCCACCAGATCAAAGACCTGCCGCAGGTTGTGGCTGATCAGGATCATCGGGATGCCGCGTTCCTTCAGCCCCCGGATGATGTTTTCCACCTGAGCCGTCTCCTGCACCCCCAGCGCCGCCGTGGGTTCGTCCATGATGACGAGCTTTGACGCAAATGCCGCCGTCCGCGCGATGGACACACACTGCCGCTGCCCGCCCGACATGTTGCGGATCGGGTTGTCGACGTTGGGGATCTTGACCGCCGTGGTCGCCAAAGCCTCCAGCGTCCGGTCGCGCATCGTTTTGCGGTCCAGCCAGGAAAACGGCCCCAGCTTGAATTTGAAGAGCTCACGCCCGAGAAACAGGTTTGACGGCACGTCGAGGTCGTCGGCAAGGGCCAGCGTCTGGAACACCGTTTCGATCCCAGCCTGCCGAGCCTCCAGCGGGCCAGAGAAACTGACGGGCTGGCCGTCGAAGATGACCTCCCCGGCTGAGCGTTGTTCGACCGCCGTCACCTGGCGCACGAAGGTGGATTTCCCCGCCCCGTTGTCACCCACCACGGCGACATGCTCGCCCTCGTGCAGGATGAAGTTCGCGTCGTCCAGCGCATGCACGCCGCCGTAGTGCTTGGTCAGGCCGCGGGTTTCCAGAATGATCTTTGACATAGGCTTACCCTCGGGTCCGTCTGCGTTGACGCCACTGGTCCAGCACCACCGCGCCGACAATGATCGCGCCCTTGACCATCTCTTGATAGTAGGCGTCCAGCTTGATCGACGTGAAGCCCGAGATGATCACTGAAAAGATCGCGGCACCAAGAACGGTACCGACGATCGAGCCCCGGCCCCCAGCCAGAGACACCCCGCCGATTACGGCCATTGCGATGGCGTCGAGTTCATACATCACCCCCATCCCGGCCTGAGCCGTCAGGTTCTTCGAGGTCAGCAGCACCGCCGCCACCGCTGCCAGCACTCCGGCGATTGTGTAGACCAGCACCTTGTGGCGGTCGACGTTGATCCCCGACATTCGGGCCGCCGCTTCGTTTGACCCGATCGCATAGCTGCGCTTGCCATAGAGCGTGTAGGTCATGATGACGTGGAACAGGATCGCCAGCAGCACAAAGACCACGGCGGGGTTCTGGCCCTGCCAAGAGAGAAGGCCAAATGTCATCCCGCCGAGAATATCGCCGTTTGCAAGGGTTCCATAGGTCTCGGTCGGAAAGCTGACCGGCTGACCGTTCGACCACCAGCGGGCGGCACCTCGGGCACTGACCATCATGCCCAGCGTGGCGATAAAGGGCGGAATCTTGGTGTAGGCAATCAGCAGGCCGTTGACCAACCCGGCAAGCAGGCCGCAGGCCAGACCGATGACGATGGGAACGATCACTGGCAGGTCCATCGCCCAGTCGCCGAAGATCGCCTTCGGGTTCGGGTTGCCGTTGACCAGCGCAGTCTGGGCAAAGCTCATCACCACCATCGCGGTGGCGCCCACCACGGACCCCGAACTGAGGTCGATTCCGCCGATGATTATGACCTGGGTCACCCCCAGCGCGATGATCCCGATGATCGCGACCTGCAGGATCATGATGTCCAGACGCTGCTGGTTGAAGATCGCATCGACATTGTCGCGCATGTTGAACAGGAAGGAAGTGCCGTTCACCCGGTTCAGCACTTCGAAGATCAGGACGATCAGAACAAGCGCGCCGAACACGTTCCATTCCGGTGCGCGATTGCGCTTGGTGGAATCGTATTTCAAGCCACCAAGGCCATGCGTTGCTTCAGCCACGTCGCCCTACTCCCCCAGGATGGATCAGCAAAAGACGGGGCGGCCGTTGCCAGCCGCCCCATAGGTGCCCGCAAAGGGTTAGTTCTTCGACAGGTAGCCCTCGATGTTCGCTGGGGTCACCAGTTCGAACGGGATGTAGACCTTCTTTTCGACGGCCTCGCCCTTCGACAGCTTGACCGCTGCATCCAGCGCGCCACCGCCCTGGGCCGCCGCGTTCTGGAACACGGTGATGTCCAGCTCACCCGCCTGCATCGAGGCCAGCGCGTCTTGCGTTGCGTCCACGCCCGACACGATCACGGCGTCCATGCCGATGCCGGCCGCCTTGATCGCCTGAATGGCACCCAGCGCCATCTCGTCGTTGTTGGCCAGAACGCCATCAAACGCTGTGCCGGTCGACAGCCAGTTGGTCATCAGGCTTTGCGCCTGATCGCGGCTCCAGTTCGCGGTCTGCTGGTCGATGACGGTCACCTTCACGGCGCATTTTCCGGCGTCCATCACGTCGTAATAGTTCTGCGTGCGCTGCACGGCGGCCTGGTTCGACAGCTCACCCTGCATGACATAGACGGCGACTTCGGCTTTGCCCGCAGCGGCCCACTGGTTGCACTGCTCGATGAAGCCCACATAGGACGACTCGCTCTCGTTCGACGCAACGAAAGCCTGCCCGTCGGGCAGCGTGTCGACGTTGATCGGCTGGCGGTTCACATAGACCAGCGGCACGCTAGCGGCAGCAGCGGCGTCCGACATCGCCTGCGTGGCCGAGGTGTCGACCGGGTTCACGATGATCGCATCCACACCGCTGGCGATGAAGTTGTTGATCTGGTCCAGCTGCTTGGCGACGTCGTTCTGCGCATCCTCGATCTGCACCGACAGGCCAGCGGCATCAGCCTGCGACTGGATGCCGTTGCGCAGCACGGTCAGGAAGTTGTCGTCGAAAGCGGCCATCGACACGCCGATCCCGTCCGCCATCGCGGTTGAGCCAAGCAGCGAGGCAAAGACTGCAGCGATAAGGGTCTTCTTCATGGGTCACTCCTCCCGGTATTGTCCGCTGTCCGTTACAGCGGTTCAATTCTGATTGCCGCGACGCCGCCTTCCTGCGTGCCGCGGATGAACTCTTCAGTTCTGCAGCCGCAGACTGAGGAGTTGCCTTCCATGCGTCAACCGATTCTTGCAACCGGTTGCAAAGCAGGTCACGCCGGAACCCGCGCCATGTAGTCCATGCTGGCCCGCAGCGCCGCGGCCGGGTCTTTCAGCGCGTGGATTTCCGGCGAGAACGCCTCAAAACTGACGGGGCCGTTCCAGCCCGCGGCCTGCAGCGCGGCGATTTGTTCCACATTGCCCAGCCGGTCGCCCTTGGTGACAAGCACCCGGTGCGGGTCGCGCATTTCGCTGATGCCGACTTCCTGATCGACCACGCCCGAGACGTGGACAATGCCGGTATGTTCAGGAAACAGCGGGCCGCCGTGGGCGAGCGTGTGGTGGAAGGTGTCGTGGACCAATTTGAACCGGCCCATGCCGCCGACGGCTTCGATCCCTTCGACGGCCTCGGACTTGTAGCGCAGCGCACAGATCTCGAACCCCAGCGGTTCGACCATGCCGATAAGGTGGTGATCCTCCAGCATCGGTTTCAGCGCCTTCAGTGCGACGCGCAGGTTCGCCTGCCGTTCTCCGTTGCCCATGCCAAGGTTGTCGTTGCGCGGGATGAGGCTGACGGCCTCGGCACCTGCGGCCTTGGCGATCTTCATCAGGGCAAGCGCCTCGGCCTCCTTTTCCGTGGACCAGTCGTTGAAGCGCTTGACCTCGGCCAGCGCCAGAAGGCGCAAGCCGTTCTCGCGGACAAATGCGCCGCCTTCGGCCGGGTCCATGCCATCGAACAGCGGCTGGGGCAGGTCGTTGCGAACCTCGATCCCGACGCAGCCAAGCGTTTTCGACAGGGCGACGAGATCACGGAACGAAAGCCGGGCCACCGTCATGTGGTTCAAAGCGAAGCGGATCATTTCCGGCCCCCCAACCGCTGCAATTTCTTGCGCCGGACCATCCCCGAGACTCTCCCGTCACGTCAATCCGTCGTGGGGCGATCCCATCATTCCTGACGAAATCAAAGGCAAACGGCTGATTGATTTTCGTCAGACACTTTCGGGAAGGTAGAGGTCAGGTTGCAGGAAGTGTTGGCCCTGGACGGGGACCATCCCATCGGTCACGGCCTCAGTCGCAAGGCGCACAAGATCATCGCACAAGCGTTGCAGGGGCGTGGAGATCACCATCGTCACATGCCGCCCGATCAGCGCGGCGCGGCTTTCCGGGGTCAGCTCGTTGACCACCAGAGCCACCTCGCCCGGGGCCCGCGCCTCACGCAACGCAGCGATAGCACCCTCCATCCCGCCGCCTGCACAGTAGATCCCGCGCAGGTCAGGGTGGCGGGACAGAAGGTCCAGCGTTGCCTCATAGGTCAGCTGCCGGGTCTCGAGGTTGATAAGCGTGTCCAGCACCTGGAACTGCGGCGCGTATTCCCGGAAGTAACTGCGCACCCCTGTTTCGCGCAGCTCGTGCCCGTGCCAGCGGTAGCCGCCGACAAAGACGGCGATCTTGCCTGCGTGATGCGCAGCGGTCGCGATCATGTGCGCGGCAATCCGCCCGACCTTCAAGTTATTGAGACCCAAGTAATTCTGTCGCACACCCTGAGCAAAATCGTTCAGAAGCGAAAAGCAAGGAATACCCTTTGCGTTCAACCTGACGACCGCCTCAGTCACTTCCGGATGAGTGACCGCTGTGGCCGCAATAGCGTCGACGCGGCCGACCATGCCTTCCATCAGCTCGGTGAAATCCTTCGGTGATTGCGAGGCCGCAAACTCGACCAGAACCGAGGCACGGACCCCGGTTGCCTGTGTGACTGCGCGTTCCGTCTCAATCTTGAACTGCTGGTAGAAGGACTGCCGTTCCTTGTGCAACACGACCCCAAGCCGCAGGCGCGGCAGGTCCGCGTGGACCCGTTGCCCGATCAGGGGTGCCGCGTGATAGCCGATGAGCCGCGCGGCCTCATACACCTTGCGCGCGGTTTCCTCGCGGACCTTTTCCCGGCCGTTCAGAACCCGGTCCACCGTGGCACTGGACACACCGGCCTCCCGGGCGACATCATGGATGGTGGGGCGATTGGCCATCGTTCTGACGAAAATCCATCAAGGCTCTCGTCGACCATGATGGAAACTGACGAAACCTGCAAGCAAAGCTCTTGGTGAATTGGGCAAGCGCGTCTTATCCACGAGTCGGGATGAAACGCAGCCTTGGGGCCGCCCGGGGACAACGCGGATCGACGGACTACGCAGCGGAGGACGGGATGAGCAAGCGTGACTACAACCTCTTGGGTGCCGACGCCAAACGCGCCGTCGAAAGCGGGCTGACGGCGGCCGAGTGGTATCACACCGAAGTGCCGCGCAAGGTGATGAAGGACCTGATGGCGCGCAGTGACGGTCCGGCGATACGCGATACCGTGATCTACTACGGCAGCATGATCGTCCTTGCGGGGATCGGCATCGCGCTTTGGCCGTCGCTCTGGTCGATCCCATTCTGGCTGGCCTACGGCGTCCTGTACGGTTCTGCTTCCGATTCGCGCTGGCATGAATGTGGGCACGGCACCGCGTTCAAGACTGCGTGGATGAACAACCTCGTCTACGAGATCGCCAGCTTCATGATCATGCGCAACTCGGCCACCTGGCGGTGGAGCCATGCGAGGCACCATTCCGAGACCTACTTCGTTGGTCGCGACCCCGAGATCGCCGTGATGCGCCCGCCGGAACTGGCGAAGCTGATCCTGAACGTCTTTGGCGTGATCGATGTGATCCGCTTTATCCCCAACTTGGTCCGGAACGCGCTGTCTGGCCCGACGGCGGCCGAAAAGACTTTCGTCCCGCTAAGCGAATGGGGCAGAGTTCAGAAAGTGGCGATCGTCCACCTTGCGATCTACCTCGCCGCCATCGCTTTGGCGGTCGGGACCGGCTCGATCCTGCCGCTGATGGTGATCGGCCTGCCCCGGATGTATGGCGCGTGGCATCACATCATGACCGGCCTTCTTCAGCACGGCGGCCTGGCCGACAATGTCATCGACCACCGGCTGAACAGCCGCACGGTCTACATGAACCCGATTAGCCGGTTCATCTACTGGAACATGAACTACCACGTCGAACACCACATGTTTCCGATGGTGCCCTACCACGCGCTGCCCCGGCTGCATGAGATCATGAAGGCCGACTTGCCGCCGCCGAACCGGTCAATCGCGGAAGCGTTCCAGGAAATGTGGCCCGCGATCAAGCGGCAGGTGATGAACGAGGACTACTTCATCAAGCGCGACCTGCCGCCGACCGCCAAGCCCTACCGCGAGGATTTCAACCAGTATGTGCCGGGCATGATGCCGCCCGCTGCCGCAGAATAAGGACAGACCATGACCTGGACCCTCGCCTGCTCCACTTCGGACGTGGACGAAGAAGACCTGATCCGCTGGGATCATGCCGGGAAGACCTTCGCCATCTACCATTCGCCGGAGGGGGAGTTCTTTGCGACCGCCGGTCTTTGCACGCATGAGAATGTCCACCTTTGCGACGGGCTGGTGATGGGTCACCTGATCGAGTGCCCCAAGCACAACGGGCAATTCGACTACCGGACGGGTGAGGCGATGCGCGCCCCGGTCTGCGTGAACCTGCGGACCTTTCCGGTGAAGGTCGAAGGCGACCGCGTCTTCGTCGAGGTCGAGTGATGGCTCCGCCTACCGTCAAGGACCTTCTGGACCAGCGCGGCAAGCATCAGTTCGCCATGCTGCGGGTCGAGACGCTGGAGGAAGCCGAGGCTGCGGCAAAAGCTGGGGTGGAGTTGCTTTCGATCCCCCCGGCGATGCTGATGGACCGCCGGTTCCGCGACGCCGCCCCGGACGCCTTTGCTTTCCCAGGCGACAACTTCTACGAAATCGGCGGGACGGATGATTTCCTGCGCTGGGCCTTCCCGCTGTATAAACACGGGGCGGACGGGTTCTACTGCTCGGGTTCGCTCGCCACGGTTCGCGCGATGGCCGACCACGCGCTGCCGGTCTGCGGGCATGTGGGTCTTATCCCGTCAAAACGCACCTGGACTGGCGGGTTCAAGGCCGTGGGCAAAACGCTGGAGGCGGCGCAGCTGGTCTGGAACCAATGCAAAGCGTTGGAGCAGGCAGGGGCTTTTGCGGTGGAGATCGAGGTGGTGCCGCATTCCATCACCCAGCTGATTGCCGAACGAACCAACCTTTTCCTCATCTCGATGGGCGCGGGCGCAGGCGGGCACGCGCAGTATCTTTTCACCGATGACGTGCTAGGCCAGAACCGCGGAAAGATCCCGCGCCACGCCAAGGTCTACGCCGACTTCGCTGCGGAATACGACCGGTTGCAGGCGATGCGGGTCGAGGCGATGGGCCGCTTTGCCAGCGACGTCCACGACGGCGACTATCCTGCGCCGCAGCACCTGGTCGATTGCGACCCCGACGTGGTGGCTGGATTTGCCGACTGGCTGGACCAGAACGACTAGGCGACAGCCAGCACCGCATCGGCAAGGCGCTGGGCCGAGGGCGTCAAACGTGCCCCGGCCCGGGTCACAAGGCTGAACGGGGCGACGGCAAGTCCAAGGTCGATCGGCAGTGACACGAACGGCACCGAGGGGTTTCCTGCGAAGCTCTCCACCACCGGTGTCGCCAGCGGCGCGATTGCATCGGTCTGGTTCAGCAGCGCCAGCGTGAACAGGAAGGACGAGGTCGAGATCCGACGTTTCGGCTGCGGCAGGCCAAGTTCGGTCAGGCGGGCAATCACGGTCTGGGTCAGAAGCGTCTCGTCGTCGCCCATGACCCAGTCGTAGGCCAGAAGGTCATGCAGCGACAGGATCGGTCGAACCAAAAGCGGATGGCCGCGCCGGACCACAAGCGAAAGCGGCTCGACTGCCAGCATGCGCGCCTGAAGCTGGGTCTCTCCGGGATCGGGCCGTGCAAGGGCAAAGTCCAACCGACCTTCGCGGAGAAGCCCGCACAGGGTAAGCGAGGTCGCGACCGTGACCTCGGACCGAAAGTCGGGCAGGCCGGTCTGCAGCGCGATCAGCACCGGCATTACCAAGCTAAGCGCGGGACCGGTGACCGAACCCACGCGGACCACCCCGGCCCGGCCAGTGGCGGC
>JBGSVS010000601.1:0-5407 GCA_041752895.1 Tabrizicola sp. | reverse complement strand
CTGGTGAGCTGCACGGTGAGCCCGGGCTTCAGGTTCGAGGGGTTTGAGCTGGCGCCGCCGGGGTGGAGCCTGTGAGGCGTGTCCTGCGTGGACAGAGTGGCGGTGTGATTTAGAACAAGGGTTGGGTGTCGGCGTTCACGCGGTGATAACCCTGTGGGCGGGGACAGCGCGGTCAATAGGAGGTTGGTCGTAGCGCAGTCGTCGAATGCCTCCGGCGGGGATACTTTGGCAAAGATGAAAGGGCAGTGGCGGCTCTTGCGGGTCGTTGTCGCGCCGGGTCGGGATTGTGCGGGGCACAAGATCGGGGTGGTTGTCAGGTGGTGCTTTGGGTAGGGGTGAGGGATGAGCGACACCCCTGCCCTGCCCCGCCCCGCTGCGCCGGAAGGCGACACCCTGCCGGGGTTTCTCTATGCGCTGACGGCCTATCTCTTGTGGGGCTTTCTGCCGCTTTACATGAAGGCGCTAGCGCATATTCCCCCGGCGGAGGTCATTGCGCATCGGGTGCTGTGGTCGGTGCCGATTGCTTTGGGGGTCATCGCGTGGCTGGGTCGGACAGCTGATCTGAAGGCGGCGTTGCGGAGCCCCCGGATGCTGGCGATGGGGGCTGCGACAGCGGCGCTGGTCAGCGTGAACTGGGGGATCTATGTCTGGGCCATCGGGTCGGGGCATGCTTTGGATGCGGCGCTGGGATATTACATCAACCCGCTGTTTTCGATCTTCCTCGGCGCTGTGCTGCTGGGAGAGCGGATGGGGCGGACGCAAATGGCGGCGATTGCGCTGGCTGTGGTGGCAGTCGGCATCCTGACCTGGGAGGCGGGGCGGTTGCCGGTGGTGGCGCTGGGGCTGACGCTAAGCTGGGGGTTCTATGCCTATCTCAAGCGGCGGCTGCCAATTGGCCCGAACCAGGGCTTCACGCTGGAGGTGCTGATCCTGCTGATCCCGGCGGTGGGCTATATCGCCTGGATTATGGCGAACGGGTCGGGGCATTTTCTGGTGGGGCTGACCTGGGACAACACGCTGCTGATCGGCTGCGGGTTGGTCACGGCGGTGCCCTTGATGATCTATGCCAACGGGGCCAAGGGGCTGACGCTGTCGACCATCGCGATCATGCAATACATCGCGCCGACGCTGATTTTCCTGACGGCGGTCTTCATCTTCGGCGAGCCGTTCAGCGGCGTGAAGCTGGTGGCGTTCAGCCTGATCTGGGTGGCGCTGGTGATCTATTCGGCTCCGCTGCTGGTGGCGCGGCTTAATCGGGCCGGCTGATCTGGCCGCCGCCGACAAGGGCGGGCGCTCCGGTCGTATCGGGGCTGGAGGTCGACATCTTGCGCAGCACGCGGACAGCGAGGAAGGCGAAGGCCTGGGCCTCCAGCATGTCGCCGTCCAGACCCACATCCTCGACCGGGAGGACCGGGCACGGAATGCGGCGGCGCAGTTCGGCCATCAGGGTCGGGTTGTGCCGCCCTCCTCCGGTGACAAGGATGCGGGTCACGGGGGCGGGAAAGTGGATCTGCGCGGCCGCGACCGAAGCGGCGGCAACGGCGGTGAGGGTTGCTGCGGCATCGGCATCCGACAGCATGTCCAGCCGGTCAATCAGCCCGTGGAAGTCGTTCCGGTCCAGCGACTTGGGTGGCGGCTGGTCGAACCAGGGGTCCTTGAGGACAGAGGCTACGAAATCCTCATCCACCTCACCTTGCGCGGCAAGCTTGCCGCCTTCGTCATGCGTCGCGCCGAGACGGGCCCCCATCAGGTCGTTGATCGGGGCATTGGCGGGACCGGTGTCGAAGGCCAGAAGCGTCCCGGGATTCTCGGGGCCGGGGGAGGTCGGGTCGATCCAGGTCAGGTTGCCGACGCCGCCGAGGTTGAGGAAGGCCAAGGGCTGCGTTGCACCGATGTGTTTGGCCAGCGCGAAATGGTAGAACGGGGCGAGTGGCGCGCCTTGCCCGCCAATGGTCACATCGGCCGAGCGGAAGTCCCAGACCGTGGGCAGGCCCAGGACCTGCGCCAGCAGCGCACCATTGCCGCACTGGTGCGTGCCGCGCCCAGCCGGGTCATGCGCGAGGGTCTGGCCGTGAAAGCCCAGAACCTCGGCCCCGGAGAAGCGGGCGAGAACTTCGGCATGGGCGGTCTCGACCACCTCGGCGGCGGCGGCGGTTTCTGGGGTGCCGGGCCAATGGCCGAGAGCGGCGCGCAAGGTGGCCTGTTCATCGGGCGCATAGCGACGATAGGCCGAGGGACCAAAGGCGAAGACCGAATGGCCGTCGGTCTTGATCATGGCGGCATCGACGCCGTCAAGCGAGGTGCCGGACATCGCGCCCAGCGCCCACAAGGCCCCATCCTTCCGCATCTTCCCTTGGCACCCATGCGAAGCTATACCGCGCCCATCCTAGACCGAGGCGGCCATGAACTACCATCCGAAATCTGACTTCATGCGCGTGATGTTCGAGCGCGGCTTTGTTGCCGATTGCACGGATTATCAGGCGCTTGACGAGGCATTGGTGAAGAAAACGGTGCCCGGCTACATCGGATTCGACGCCACGGCGACCAGCCTGCATGTGGGCAGCCTGATCCAGATCATGATGCTGCGCTGGCTGCAGAAATGTGGCGGCAAACCCATCGTGCTGATGGGCGGGGGCACGACCAAGATCGGCGACCCGTCCTTCCGGGCTGACGAGCGCCCCTTGCTGACCGATGCGCAGATCAATTCGAACATCGAGGGGATCAAGCGGGCCTTCGCACCTTATGTCCGGTTCGGCGAGGGTGCGACCGACGCGGTGATGGTGAACAACGCCGAGTGGCTGGATGCGCTGAACTACATCTGCTTCTTGCGCGACATCGGGCGGCATTTCAGCGTCAACCGGATGCTGTCGTTTGAAAGTGTGAAGTCGCGGCTGGACCGGGAGCAGAGCCTGTCGTTCCTGGAATTCAACTACATGATCCTGCAGGCCTATGACTTTCTGGAGCTGCACCGCCGATATGGTTGCCTGTTGCAGATGGGCGGCAGCGACCAGTGGGGCAACATCATCAACGGGGTCGACCTGACGCGCCGGGTGATCGACGGGGAAGTGTATGGGCTGACCTCTCCGCTGCTGGCGATGAGCGATGGGCGGAAGATGGGCAAAAGCCAGCAGGGTGCGGTCTGGCTGAATGGCGATCTCTTCAGCTCCTACGAGTTCTGGCAGTTCTGGCGCAATGTGCCCGACGCGGACGTGGGCCGGTTCCTGAAGCTTTACACCGAGATGCCGGTGGCCGAGTGCGAACGGCTGGGAGCCCTGGGCGGGTCCGAGATCAACGGGGCGAAGATCGCACTGGCGAATGCGGTGACGACACTTCTGCATGGGGCCGAGGCAGCCGCGGCGGCGGAAGCCACAGCGCGGGACGTGTTCGAGAAGGGCGGGATCGGGGACGAACTGCCGACGGTCACGCTGGAGCCCGGAGAACTGGCCGAGGGCGTGGGGATCGTGCAGCTGTTCGTGCGGGCGGGGTTGGCGGCGTCGGGCAAGGACGCCAAACGGTTGATCGCGGAGGGCGGCGCCAAGGTGAACGACGAGATCGTCACCGATACGGCCTTGCGCTATGGGGCAGGCCATCTGGCCGAGCCGATGAAGCTGACCGCAGGCAAGAAGCGCCACGCTTTGGTGGTGCTGGGGTAAGGTAGGGTGGGCAGATTGCCCACCCTACTTTTGGTCACTCCTGCACGGTGACCTTGGTCATCACGTCAGGGGTCGCTGGCGGCTCGCCGCGCTGGATCGCGTCGACCACGTCCATCCCCGAGACGACGTTGCCGAAGATGGTGTAGTCGCCGTCAAGGAAGCTTGCGTCGCCAAAGACGATGAAGAACTGGCTGTTGGCCGAGTTCTCGTCCTGCGCGCGGGCCATGCCGACGACACCACGCTGGAAGCTGAGCGCATTGGAGAACTCGCCCGGGATGTCGGGCAGCGCGGAGCCGCCGGTGCCGGCTGCCGAAAGGTCGGCCCCGGCCTTGCCGTTCTGGACATCGCCGGTCTGCGCCATGAAGCCGTCGATCACGCGGTGGAAGACGACGCCGTCATAGGCGCCTTCCTTGGCAAGCTGGGTGATCTGCGCGACGTGAAGGGGGGCGACGTCGGGCAGAAGGTCGATGACCACAGTGCCGTTGGCCGCTCCTGCGACCTCGATCACGAGGTTCGGGCCGGGGCCGTCGGTGGCATCCTGCGCAAAGGCAGGGGTGGCGAAGGCCGCAAAGGCGGCGAGGATCAGGTTACGCGACATCGGCGGCCACACGGACTGTGATCATGCGGTCAGGGTTGGCTGGCGGCTCACCCCTGGTGATCTTGTCGACATGCTCCATCCCAGAAATGACGCGGCCATAGACAGTATACTGGCTGTTCAGGAAATGGTTGTCGCCGAAGTTGATGAAGAACTGGCTGTTGGCCGAGTTCGGGTTCTGCGAACGCGCAGCTCCGATGGTACCCCGGTCATGCGGCAGCTTGGAAAACTCGGCCGGAAGGTCGGGATACTGCGAGCCACCCGTGCCTGCGCGGCGCGGGTTGTAGTTCGGGCTGTCCATGTTGGCGTTTTCCACGTCGCCTGTCTGGGCCATGAAGCCTTCGATCACGCGGTGGAAGGCGACGCCGTCATAGGCCTTGTCGCGGGCAAGCTGCTTCATCCTCTCAGCATGTTTCGGCGCCACGTCGGCGAGAAGTTCGATCACCACTTCGCCGTCCTTCAGCGTCACGATGATGGTGTTTTCCGGGTCCTTGATCTCGGGCATCGGGTGTCTCCTGATGATGTCGGGCGCGACCGTAACGGCGGGTTTCGCCCAAGGGAAGGGCAAAGCTGTTGACGCACGCGTGATCGGCGGGGCAATAGCGGGCAGGCTTTCACCGAAGGAGACTGCGATGCCCTGGAAGACGCTGGACGACGTGGAGCTTGGTGGAAAGACGGTGCTGGTGCGGGTCGACATCAACGTCCCGATGGAGGGTGACCGCGTCACCGACACCACGCGGATCGACAAGATCGTGCCGACGGTGAAGGACATTCAGGCCAAGGGCGGCAAGGTCGTCCTTTTGGCGCATTTCGACCGGCCAAAGGGCAAGGTCGTGCCCGAGATGAGCCTGCGCCGGGTGCAGCCCGCACTGGAAGCGGCGCTGGGGCAGAAGGTGGTTTTCGTCGAACGCCCGGATCGGGCGATGATCGACGCGCTGCCCGCAAATGCGGTGGTTCTGGTGGAAAACACCCGCTTCACCCCGATGGAGGAAGCCAACGACCCGCAGATGGCGCAGTTTCTGGCGGGGCTGGGCGATGTGTTCTGCAACGACGCATTCTCGGCGGCGCACCGGGCGCATGCCTCGACCGAAGGGGTGGCGCGTCTGTTGCCGAACTGCGCCGGGCGGCTGATGGCGGCGGAGTTGAAGGCGCTTGAGGC
>JBGSVS010000600.1:0-2715 GCA_041752895.1 Tabrizicola sp. | reverse complement strand
CCATGCGGGCCGTCAGCGGCATCGCCGCCATCGCGCCCAGCGCGACTGAGCCCTGCAGCATCCGGCGACGGCTTAGCCGCGACCGGGACATCATCTCGTAAAGTTCGACCTTCAAGGTAGCTCCTCCCTTTGGAACTTGCCCGCTCCGGTGGCCCGGGCGTAGCCTGGTGTCGGTTATGGTTGGTGCAGCAACGGACGGTCGGCGACCCCGGGGGTCGCATCGCGCCTTTTGACAGACGGGGTCTCCCTCTCCCCTGTTTGGCAGCTTGGCCAAGGGTCAGCTTCGCGCGGCGACAAGAGCCTGTCAAGTTTCTAACATGTTAGTATGGTCAGCGGATGGACAGACCCCGCTTGGCTGGGTTACGACTGGGGCGAGGCACCAGGGGGACAGGCGCTTGGCCGAAGTGACGATCCGCGCATTGCGCAAGACTTACGGCGGTCTGCAGGTCATCCACGGCCTTGATCTAGTCATTCCTGACGGCGCTTTCGTGGTCCTCGTCGGCCCCTCGGGCTGCGGCAAATCCACCCTTTTGCGGATGATTGCGGGCTTGGAGGAAGTGACCGAAGGCGACCTGATGATCGGGCCAAAGCGGGTGAACAACCTGCCCCCGTCCGAGCGCGACATCGCGATGGTCTTCCAGAACTACGCGCTTTATCCGCACAAGACCGTGGCCGCGAACATGGGCTTTGCGCTGAAGATGCGCGGGATGGAGAAGGATGCGATCCGCCAGAAGGTCGAACGCGCCGCCGCGATTCTGGGCCTCACGCCCTACCTTGACCGCTATCCCCGCGCCCTGTCCGGCGGCCAGCGCCAACGCGTCGCCATGGGCCGGGCCATCGTGCGCGATCCGCAGGTGTTCCTGTTTGACGAGCCCTTGTCGAACCTCGACGCGAAGCTCCGCGTCCAGATGCGGACCGAAATCAAGGAACTGCACCAGCGGCTGAAAACCACCACGATCTACGTCACCCACGACCAGATCGAAGCGATGACGATGGCCGACAAGATCGTCGTCATGCAGGGCGGCCGGATTGAACAGGTCGGCGCTCCGCTCGACCTTTACGACCGCCCCGCCAATGTCTTCGTCGCGGCCTTCATCGGCAGCCCTTCGATGAACCTGATCGAGGGCCGGATCTCTGGCGGCGGCATCGCCGTGGCGGGGACCACCCTGCCCCTGCCCCCTGGTATCCGCGCGGACGAAGGGCGCGAGGTGATCTACGGCATCCGGCCGGAACATCTGTCCTTGGCTGACCGTGGCCTGGCCGGCACCGTCGCGGTCGTCGAACCCACAGGGTCCGAGACCCATGTCGTCCTGCGCCACGAAGGGCGCGAGCTGACGGCGGTCTTCCGCAATCGCGTCGCTTTCGGACCCGGGGCCACGATCACGCTGGCGCCCGAGGTCGCGGTATCGCATCTTTTCGACAAGGCCACGGGCCAGCGCCTGTAAAAGGCAGATCGGGGGACAAATGCTCAAGGGACTGGACAACCGCCTGAACGCCGAGGTTCTGGCCACCCTGCGCGCGATGGGGCATGGCGATGTGCTGATCGTGGCCGACACCAACTTCCCCTCCGATTCCGTCGCGCGGGCCACCGTGACGGGCAAGCTTCTGCGGATGGAGAACCTGACCTGCGCCGAAGCGGTGAACGCAATCCTCTCCGTCCTGCCCCTCGACACCTTCGTCGACGATTTCGCCGGCCGGATGGAGGTCGTGGATGCGCCCGACGAGATCCCGCCCGTCCAGCAAGAGGTCCAGGCCGAGATCGACCGCGCCGAGGGCCGCCCCCGCCCAATGACCTCCATCGAGCGCTTCGCCTTTTACGACATGGCGCGGCAGTCCTATGCGGTGATCCAGACCGGCGAGCGTCGCTTCTACGGCTGCTTCATGTTCCGCAAGGGCGTGATCCCGCCCGAAGCCTGAAACGGAAGGCGTAACCCCATGAAACCCATCGTCATCCTCGGCATCTTCGTCGCCGACACCGCCTATCGCGCCGACCGCCAGCCCAAGATGGGCGAGACGATCCTTGGCACCTCTTTCGTCCTTGGGCCGGGGGGGAAGGGGTCGAACCAGTCGGTTGCCGCTGCGATGGCTGGTGGGAAAGTCCATTTCATCACCCGCCTCGGGGCCGATGCCTTCGCCGACATCGCGCAAGCAACCTGGGCCAAGGCGGGCGTGGTGCCCGAAGTGAAGGTGGACACCGAAAGCTATACGGGTGCGGCCTATATCTTCATCGAGAACGCTACCGGCAACAATGCAATCATCGTAGCCCCCGGTGCCGCTGGCCGCGTCTCGGTCGAAGATGTCGAGGAGAAGGCCGCCCTTATCCGCTCTGCCGCGATCTTCGTGACCCAGTTGGAACAACCGATCCCCGCCGCCCTGCGCGCGCTGCAGATTGCCCGGGCGGCGGGCGTGACGACGATCCTCAACCCTGCCCCCGCCGCGACCCTTTCGGACGAAATGCTGGCGCTGTGCGACTACGTCACACCGAACGAATCCGAAGCAGAGGCGCTGACCGGCCTGCCCGTCACGTCCGTTGACGGGGCCAAGGCTGCCGCCGCCGCCCTACTGGCCAAAGGCGTCGGCGCGGTCGTGATCACCCTCGGCGACAAGGGCGCGCTGTATCAGGATGCGCAGCAGACCGTGCATGTGCCGGTGATCTCGGCCGGTCCGGTGGTCGAAACCACGGGCGCGGGCGATGCCTTCAACGGCGGCTTCGCC
>JBGSVS010000599.1:0-2183 GCA_041752895.1 Tabrizicola sp. | reverse complement strand
GGGCCTCACGCGCGGCGGCAATCGGTGCGGGGGCCTCTTCCCTGGCGACCTTCCAGACCGGCGCGCCGTCCTCAAGCCGGTAAAGCTGATCCCGGTCCTGCGGGCTTCTGTCGCAGGTGTCGGGCAGGATCACCACCTCGGCCTCCAGCCCCTTGGCGCCATGGACGGTCATCACCCGGATCCGGTCACCCTCGGCATCAAGCTGGCGCTTGACCTCGACCTCGTCGGTTTCCATCCAGGCGAGGAAACCGGTCAGGCTTGGCACCTCCAGCGCCTCGTAGGACAGGGCCTGGCTGAGCAGTTCGTCGATCCCGTCCTCGGCCTCGGTGCAAAGGCGTCCGACCAGCTTGCGGCGGCCGTCGTGGCGGTTAAGCACCCGTTCCAGCAGGTCGTAGGGGCGCAGGAAGTCGGCCTGGCTGCGCATGTCGTCCAGGAAAGCGCGGGTTGCGTCGTATCCGGGGTGATCGCGCAAAGCCTCCCACAGATAGCCCTTGCGGGGGTTCGCCAGCCGGAACAGGTCCGCCTCAGACCAGCCGCACAGCGGGGAGCGCAGGACGGCGGCCAGCGACAGGTCATCCTCGGGCGTGTCGAGGAAGGCCAGCAGTGCCGCAAGATCCTTGACCGCAAGTTCCCCGCCCAGCTTAAGCCGGTCAGCCCCGGCGATGGGCAGGCCCTTGGTCTTGCAGGCGCGGATGATCTCGTGGAACAGGGGTGAGCGGCGCTGCACCAGGATCAGCACGTCGCCATAGCGCATCGGGCGCGCGTCGGGACTGCCGTTGCGAGGCACCTGCGGGACCTGTTCGCCGCCTTCGACCCTTGCGGCGATCCATGCGGCGATCTCGCGGGCCAAGGCGATATGGGGGTCTTCGGGATGGGCGGCATCGACCGGCTCGAACCAGGGGCCGGGGTCCGGCTTTTCCAGTTTTTCCCGCACCGGCCAGACGTCCACCCGACCGGCAAGCGCATCGTTGAACGCAAGGTGATGCGACCCCCCGCCAAGTGCGGCCTGCTGGTCGGCAGTAAAGGTCGCGTCCACGACGTCAAGGATCGCAGGCGACGACCGGAAGGAATGCTCCAGCACGCTTTCCTGCAAGCCCGGCCCGCTGGCCAAGCGCAAGCCGAAATGGCCGCGCATCCGGTCGAAAGCTGCGACATCGGCGCCCTGGAAGGAATAGATCGACTGCTTTTTGTCGCCCACGACAAACAGCGTCCGCTGCCGTTCGTTCGCCCCTTCCCCCGCGACGATCTCGGCGGTCAGCGCCTCGACCAGCTCCCACTGCTCGGGGCTGGTGTCCTGCGCCTCGTCGACGAGGACATGTTCGATCCCGCCGTCGAGGCGATAGAGGACCCAGGCCGCAAGCGAGGGGTCGGTCAGTAGCGACTTCGCCCGCAGGATCAGGTCGTCGAAGTCGAGAAGACCCCGCGCGGATTTTCGGCGGTCGTATTCGGGCAGGAAGACGCCCGCGAAACCGTGCAGGGCGAGCGTCTTTTCGGCGGCGGAGAGGGCTTTTTCCGCCGCCCGCGCATCGCCGACGCGCTGCATGAAGTCGTCGAAGTCATGGACCAGCGTATCCATCGCCGTGCGGACCTTGGTCGTCGGCACTTTGTTGAAGTTCGGCTCGCCGTCCTTTTTCAGAAGGCAGTCGTAAAGCACGGTCAGGTCGGCCCGTGTCGGTGCCTCAAGATTCAGCCCCGCGAGGGCCTTCGCCAGGTCTTGCATCGTCGGCGAACCGACGCGCAACAGAGGCAGCGTCTGGGCGATCAGCCAGTCCTCGGTGCCGTTCAGCGCGATGGACTGGAAGTGGCCGTCGTCCACCACTTCGGGCAACCCGAACAGCCGCCAGATCGCAGCCCGCTCCATGGGCGGAGAGAAATGCGCGCGGTGGCGGGCGACTTCTTCCACCAGCTTGTCGAAATCCTCGCCATTCTGGACCTCGGTCAGGCGGCGGACCACATGGGCGTCGGTGCCGTCGGCCATCTCCTCGACGATCTCTGCCCGCATCTGCCGCCCGGCGCGGTCGTCCATTTCCAAGAAACCGGGCGACACCCCGGCCTCAAGCGGGAAACGCCGCAGAAGGCTGCCGCAAAAGCTGTGGATGGTCTGGATGCGCAGGCCGCCCGGGGTTTCAATCGCCCGGGCGAACAGCTGCCGCGCGCGGTCCAGCCGCAGGGGCAGGCTTGCG
>JBGSVS010000598.1:0-8099 GCA_041752895.1 Tabrizicola sp. | reverse complement strand
GCGGGGCTGGCCTTCTTGGTCGGCGGAGGGCATGGCGGGCGAACCTTGTCAGACAGAGATGACAGACTAGTGTAAATTCAAGTTTACACATGCCGGTCGCAATGCCAAACTGAATCAACAGGCTCAGGAGTCCGCCCATGCCGTTCGCCGACCGTATCGAGAAGGCCCTGCACGAGAGCCTCGCCCCGCTGAACCGCAAGGATGCGCCGCCGAAGCTGTCGGCAGCGATCCCCTACGCGGTGTTTCCAGGGGGTGCGCGCATCCGGCCGACGATCCTGCTGGCGGTTGCGGCGGCCTGTGGTGACGATCGGCCCGAGATTGCGACGGCGGCGGCGGTGGCGCTGGAGATGATCCATTGCGCAAGCCTGGTGCATGACGACTTGCCTGCCTTCGATGATGCCGACCAGCGTCGGGGCAAGGCCACGGTGCATCGGGCCTTCAGTGAGCCGTTGGCGATATTGGCTGGCGACAGCCTGATTGTCCTTGCGTTTGAAGTGCTTGCAAAGGCGGGTGGCAATGCCCCCGTCCGGGCCTTGGCGCTGACCGGGACCCTGGCGCGGCACACCGGCGCGCCCTTCGGCATCTGCGCCGGGCAGGGCTGGGAAAGCGAGCCGAAGGTGGACCTGATCGCCTATCACCGCGCGAAGACGGCGGCGCTGTTTGTCGCGGCGACCCAGATGGGGGCACTTGCCGCCGGGCAGGACGCCGAACCCTGGGCCGAACTTGGCGACCGGATCGGTGCTGCCTTCCAGGTGGCCGATGACCTCAAGGATGCGCTTCTGACGGCGGACCAGACCGGCAAGCCTGCGGGGCAGGATGCGGTGCATCTGCGGCCGAACGCGGTTCAAAGCATGGGTGTCGAAGGCGCGATTGCGCATATGAAAGACATCCTCGGCGGGGCGATTGCATCGATCCCGTCCTGTCCGGGCGAGGCGATGCTGGCCAATCTGGTCACCGCCTATGCCCGCAAGATGACGGTGCTGCCCGAGACCACAAGATGAACGCCGAGACGCGCCCGCCGCCCGCCCGGCCCGAAGCTCAGGGCTGGCTGACCCGGCTGGCGATGTCGCCTCGGTTTCACCGGCTGGCGTCAAGAATGCCGGGGTTGCGCGGATTCGTTCGGCGCGAGGGCGAGGAGCTGTTCTCGCTGATTTCCGGCTTTGTCCAGTCTCAGGCTTTGGTCGCGCTGGTCGAGGCGCGCGTGCTGCATACGCTTGCCTCTGGCCCGATGACGACCGAGGATCTGTCGCGTCGTTGTGCCTTGCCGCCGTCATCGCTGACGGTGCTTTTGCGCGCCGGTGCAGCGCTTAAGCTGGTGTCCCTGTCGCGCGATGGGCAGTGGCGACTGGCCCCGCGCGGGGCTGCGTTCTTGACCGTGCCGGGGCTGGAGCCGATGGTGCGGCATCATCACGTCCTTTACCGCGACCTTGCCGATCCGCTAGCATTTTTCCGGGGCGAGACGGAGACGGGTCTTGCGGGGTTCTGGCCCTATGTCTTCGGCCCGCTGGCGCAGGAAGATGCGGCGCTGGCCGCGCGATACAGCCGCCTCATGGCGGAAAGCCAGGTCCTGGTGGCCGAGGACACGCTGCGGCTGGTGGACCTGTCGAAGCGCTGGCGGCTTCTGGATGTGGGCGGCGGGACCGGGGCCTTTCTGGCCGAGGTCGGCAAGGCCTGTCCGGGTCTGTCGCTGTCGCTGTTCGACATGCCCGCCGTGCTGGAAGCCGTGCCACAGCGCCTGCGAAACCGGGTGACGCTGCACCCCGGGGATTTCCGGGCTGATCCGCTGCCGGAAGGGGCGGATACGATCAGCCTGGTGCGGGTGCTTTATGACCACCCGGATGATGTTGTCGCAGCCCTGCTGGCCAAGGTTCGCGCCGCGCTGCCGCCGGGCGGGATGATCGTGGTGTCCGAGCCGATGTCGGGCGGCGACCGCCCGGACCCTGCGACCGACGTCTACTTTGCCATCTACACGCTGGCGATGCGCACCGGGCGCACCCGGTCGACGGCCGAGATTGGCGCGATGCTTCGTGCAACCGGTTTCACGAATGTGCGCCTTTGCCCGGGCGATCGGCCCTATGTGACCTCGGCCGTGACGGCCATGCGGGTCTGACCCGGCATTTCTTTCAGCCGAAGGTGCCAAGTATGCCGAAATTGTGTCCAATTAGTTTGACATCCAAAACTGTCAGGCTAAACTGACACATAGTGCGTATCCCGCACCGAGTCAGGAAGGCTGCAAGTTCGTGGACACCCGTGCCGTCATCCTATCTGGTCCCCAATCCCTGAAGCTGGGCGTGGTCGGGCTGAAGGCTCCGGTGGCGGGCGATGTGGTTGTTCAGGTGCGGCATTCGGGTATTTCGACCGGCACGGAAAAGCTGTTCTGGCAGGGCACGATGCCGCCCTTCCCGGGGATGGGGTATCCGCTGGTCCCGGGCTATGAGGCCTTTGGCGAGGTGGTGGAGGCCTGTGGCGAGACCGGACTTGCGGTCGGCGACCATGTCTTCGTGCCGGGTGCCAACTGCTATGAAGACGGCGTGCGCGGGCTGTTCGGTGGGGCCTCGGCGTTGCTGGTGACGCCGGCTGCGCGGGTGGCAAAGCTGGATGCCGGATACGGCGAACAGGGTGCGCTGTTGGCCTTGGCCGCGACGGCCTATCACGCCTTGGCGGGTGGGCCGCTGCCGGACCTGATCATCGGCCACGGGACGCTTGGGCGTCTTCTGGCCCGCATCGCAGTCACGATGGGTGCCGCGCCGACGGTCTGGGAGATTGACGCCGCCCGCCGGTCAGGTGCCGAAGGATATGACGTCATCGCGCCGGACGCCGATTCGCGCCGCGACTACCGGGTGATCCTTGATGCCTCGGGGGCGTCGGGTCTGCTGGATACGCTGGTTCCGCGCCTGGCGAAGGGCGGCGAGGTTGTCCTCTGCGGCTTTTACACCGCGCCCATCAGTTTCGCCTTCCCTCCCGCCTTCATGAAGGAACTGCGGTTGCGGATCGCATCCGAATGGCAGCCTGCCGACCTGGAGGCGACCCAACGCTTGCTGGACGAGGGACGGCTGTCGCTGGACGGCCTCATCACCCACCGCGCCGCCGCTGCGGACGCCGGGGCCGCCTACACGACCGCTTTCACCGACCCTTCCTGCCTGAAAATGATCCTGGACTGGAGTGCCACCGCATGACGCTTGATATCCCGAACCTGAAGGATTTCGACGCCCGCCTGCGCGATGAGGCGCATGAGGAGCCTTCGCTGGAAGTGCCGCAGGACCCGCCGTCGAAGAAGACGCAGATCATCGCGATCTATGGCAAGGGCGGGATCGGCAAGTCGTTCACGCTGGCCAACCTTTCCCACATGATGGCCGAGATGGGCAAGCGCGTGCTGCTGATCGGTTGCGATCCGAAGTCGGATACGACCTCGCTGCTGTTCGGTGGCAAGGCCTGCCCGACGATCATCGAAACCTCGACCCGCAAGAAGCTGGCCGGTGAGGAAGTGAAGATCGGCGACGTCTGCTTCAAGCGCGGCGGCGTCTTCGCGATGGAGCTGGGCGGGCCGGAAGTCGGTCGCGGTTGCGGTGGGCGCGGGATCATCCACGGGTTTGAGCTGCTGGAAAAGCTGGGGTTCCACGACTGGGACTTCGACTATGTGCTGCTCGACTTTCTGGGCGACGTAGTCTGCGGCGGCTTCGGTCTGCCGATTGCCCGCGACATGGCGCAGAAGGTGATCGTGGTCGGGTCGAACGACCTGCAGTCGCTGTATGTGGCGAACAACGTCTGCTCGGCGGTGGAATACTTCCGCAAGCTGGGCGGGAACGTTGGCGTCGCGGGGCTGGTGATCAACAAGGATGACGGCACGGGTGAGGCTGCGGCCTTTGCCAAGGCAGTCAACATTCCGGTGCTGGCCTCGATCCCTGCGGATGATGACCTGCGGCGGAAATCGGCGAATTATCAGATCGTTGGGACCAATGCGACGCAGTGGGGGGCGCTGTTCGAAGTGCTGGCCTGTGCCGTCGCCGACGCCCCGCCGCTGCGGCCGAAGCCTTTGACGCAGGACGGCCTTCTGGGCCTCTTCGATGCCGAAACGACGGGGTCGAACTTCGTCCTTGATCCCGCGACGGACGCCGACATGCGCGGGTCCTTTGCTGCCGTGAAGCCCAGTCTGGAAGTGGTCTACGACAATGTTTGACCTTGAAGCACTTGCCAAGATCGAAGAGGCGCTGAAGGCGCTGGCTGGGGGCACCAAGTGACCGACCTCGCCACCACTCCTTCAGTCGATGGGATGGGCTGTCACGCGGGCGCGGGGCAGATGGCGGAGGCTGCTCGGGCGGCTGGCAATTCGGAAGTGCTGGACCGCTATGCGGCGGATTATCCGCAAGGGCCGCACGACAAGCCGCAGTCGATGTGCCCGGCTTTCGGGTCGCTGCGCGTCGGTCTTCGGATGCGGCGGGTGGCGACGGTGCTGTCAGGGTCGGCCTGCTGCATTTATGGGCTGACCTTTGTGTCGCACTTCTACGGGGCGCGGCGGTCGGTGGGCTATGTGCCGTTCAACTCGGAATCGCTGGTCACGGGCAAGCTGTTCGAGGACATCCGCGACGCGGTGCATGAACTTGCGGACCCGGACCGCTACGACGCGGTGGTGGTGACGAACCTTTGTGTGCCGACCGCCTCGGGTGTGCCACTGCGGCTTCTCCCTAATGAAATCAACGGCGTGCGGATCATCGGCATCGACGTGCCGGGGTTCGGGGTGCCGACCCATGCCGAAGCAAAGGACGTGCTGGCTGGGGCCATGCTGGCCTATGCGAGGGCCGAAATTCAGGCGGGGCCGGTGGCCGCCCCGGCGCAGGGGCGGTCCGACCGTCCGACCGTGACTCTGCTGGGTGAGATGTTCCCGGCCGACCCGATGATGATCGGCGCGATGCTGGCCCCGATGGGTCTGTCCGCCGGTCCCGTGGTGCCGTGCCGCGAATGGCGTGAGCTTTATGCGGCGCTGGATTCAGGTGTCGTGGCGGCGATCCATCCCTTCTACTCCGCCTCTATCCGTGAGTTTCAGGCGGCTGGTCGCAAGATCGTCGGCAGTGCCCCCGTGGGGCATGACGGGACGATGGACTGGCTGGCGGCGATTGGGGCGGCTTACAACGTCGCACCCGATCTGATTGCAGCGGCACAGAATGCGTTTGGTCCTGCGATCAAGGCGGCCCTCGCGGCAAATCCGATCAAGGGGCGGATCACGCTTTCTGGCTATGAAGGCTCGGAACTGCTGGTCGCGCGTCTGCTGATCGAAAGCGGCGCGGACGTGCCTTACGTGGGCACCGCTTGCGCGAAGAACGAATGGTCGGCTGCCGACCGCGCCTGGCTGGAAGCCAAGGGCTGCGTGGTGAAATACCGCGCGAGCCTGGAGGATGACCTTGCCGCGATGGAGGCGTTCAAGCCGGACCTCGCCGTCGGGACGACCCCCGTCGTGCAGAAGGCGAAGGAGCGGGCGATTCCGTCCCTGTATTTCACCAACCTGATCTCGGCGCGTCCCCTGATGGGACCGGCGGGTGCCGGGTCCTTGGCGCAGGTCGTCAATGCGGCGATGGGCAACAAGACCCGGATGGAGGGTATGAAAGCCTTCTTCGAAGGGGTTGGCACCGGCGACACCTCGGGCATCTGGGAAGGTGCGCCTAACCTGCGGCCGGACTTCCGGGCGATCCACCAGAAGAAACTCGACAAGGCGGCCAAGGCTGCCAAGGCGGAGGAGATGATATGATCCGCCGTCACGATTCTTCTGCGAAAAATCGCAGTTTCGATCCTTCGCAGAAGGATCGTGCGACGGGGGGTGCCCCGTGCTGATTCAGGATCATGACCGGGCAGGCGGCTACTGGGGGGCGATCTATGCCTTCTGTGCCGTGAAGGGCCTGCAGGTCGTCATCGACGGCCCGGTGGGGTGTGAAAACCTGCCGGTGACGTCCGTGTTGCACTACACCGACGCCTTGCCGCCGCATGAGTTGCCCATCGTGGTGACGGGCCTCGGCGAAGGCGAGATGACTTCGGGCACCGAAGCCTCGATGGCGCGGGCCTGGAAGACCCTGGACCCGGCGCTGCCGGCGGTTGTGGTAACGGGGTCGATTGCCGAGATGATCGGCGGGGGCGTGACGCCTGCTGGCACCAATATCCAGCGCTTCCTGCCGCGCACCATCGACGAGGACCAGTGGCAGTGCGCTGACCGCGCGATGACCTGGATCTTCACTGAATTCGGGATGACCAAGGGGCGGATGCCTCCGGAAACGCCGCGTCCGGAAGGATCGAAGCCCCGCGTCAACATCCTTGGCCCGATGTACGGCACGTTCAACATGCCCTCGGACCTAGCCGAGATCCGCCGCCTGGTCGAAGGCATCGGGGCCGAGATCAACATGGTGATGCCGCTTGGCGCGCACATTGCCGAGATGCGGAACCTGGTGAACGCCGACGCCAACGTGGTGATGTACCGCGAGTTTGGCCGGGGCCTGGCGGAGTGTCTCGGCAAGCCCTACCTGCAGGCGCCTATCGGGCTGGAAAGCACGACGCTGTTCCTGCGCACCTTGGGCGAGATGCTGGGGCTGGACCCGGAACCGTTCATCGAGCGCGAGAAGCATTCGACGCTGAAGCCGCTCTGGGATCTCTGGCGGTCCGTCACACAGGATTTCTTCGCCACGGCCAGCTTCGCCATCGTCGCGAACGAGACCTATACGCGCGGCATCCGGAAGTTTCTGGAAGACGACCTTGGCCTGCCTTGCGCCTTCGCGGTGCCCAGGCTGGCGGGGAAGAAGACCAACAACGAAGCCGTGCGCGCGATGATGAAGCAGCACCGGCCGCTGATCGTGATGGGGTCGATCAACGAGAAGATGTACCTGGCAGAACTGAAGGGCGGGCATGGGCCTGCGCCAAGTTTCATCCCCGCCAGCTTCCCGGGCGCCGCGATCCGTCGCGCCACGGGGACGCCGTTCATGGGCTACGCCGGGGCGGTCTACCTTCTGCAGGAAGTCTGCAACGGCCTCTTCGACGCCTTGTTCCACATCCTGCCGCTTGGGTCGGAAATGGACAGCGCCTCGGCCACGCCGACGACGCTGCGCCGAGACATGCCCTGGGATACCGACGCGCAACTCGCGCTGGACCGTATCCTGCAGCAGCACCCGGTGCTGACCCGTATTTCCGCCGCCCGCACGTTGCGGGATGCGGCCGAAAAGACCGCGCTCGACCAAGGGGCCGAGCGGGTGATCCTGGAATTTGTCGAACCCCTGGCAGGCGGAAGCGCCGCAGGGGTCAATGGGGGAGAGAAAGCATGAGCGACCAGAGCTACATCAGCCACGTTCAGCTGAAGGCCACGCATCACAAGCGCACGCCGAAGACCGAATACGCGATCTATTTCGCGCTGATCCTGATCCTCGCGCTGCCGGTGCAGAGCTTGGTCTGGGTCGTCTCGGCGATCCGCCACATGCGCCTTCCGGCACAAGGTCCCCTCGCGCGCGCTCTGCGCGATGCCGAGGAGATCACGCCCTCGATCTTCCGCCCCTGAAAAGGCGGAGACTACAGACCGACGTGGTGCGCCCGCCCGTCCGGTAAAGCCTTCGGGGAGGGCGGGGGGAACCCCGGCCTTTCCGGACCAGACGGAGCAGCAGTCCGCTGTCCCGTGAACCCAGCCGCAGGGTATGCGGCGTCAGTCACCCCTTCCGGAGGATAACATGGCTGATAAATCCGACCTGAGTTTCACAGGTCTTACCGACGAGCAGGCGCAAGAACTGCATTCCGTCTACATGAGCGGGCTTTGGCTGTTCACAGTCATCGCCGTGGTTGCTCACCTGGCGGTCTACATCTGGCGTCCGTGGTTCTGAGGAGGAACGAGAAATGTCCAAGTTCTACAAAATCTGGCTGATCTTCGATCCTCGGCGTGTCTTCGTGGCACAGGGCGTGTTCCTGTTCCTCCTGGCCGCGATGATCCACCTCGTGCTGCTCAGCACGCCTGCCTACAACTGGCTCGACATCGCATCTGCCAAGCATGGCTACGTTGCGCCGGCGACGACCGAGTAGGTCTAACCTGACGTCGCGGGCGGCGGTGCGAACCGCCCGGCCGCCCGCGACAACCAGCCACG
>JBGSVS010000597.1:0-7665 GCA_041752895.1 Tabrizicola sp. | reverse complement strand
GTAGCGGCGGCAGGGCTCGGCCCCGTCAAGGAACGGGCCGGGCGCGATGCGCCAGGGGCCGCGGGGGTGGTCGGCGATCAGGTAGTGCGTGCCGGTGACCGGAGTTTCCGGGTTGTCGCGGCGGTATTGATCCGACCAGTGGGTGGATGAGGTGCAGAACAGGCAATACCAGTGTTGACCGACCTGGAAAACTTGCGGAACCTCCAGCTGACCAAAGCCGCCTTGGAAGACCGGGGGTTGCAGGGTCCAGGTTTGAAGGTCCGGAGAGGTCGCAAAGCCGATGGCCCCGCCTGCGTTCGGTTCCGGCACTCCTGGCACGCGGGCGGTGAAATACATCAGCCAGCCGCCATCCGGATTGCGCATGACCCAAGGGTCGCGCATCGCCCGGTCATGCCAATGTCCGATGGCGTGGTCCTTCTCATAGCAGTCGGCATTCGGCCCGGTCAGGTCCAGCGCCAGCCCGTCCCCCACGCGGGTCCAGTTGTGCAGGTCCTTCGACGTGGCGTGGCCGACGCGCTGATACAGCGACTGCTCGGCAAGCGTCGTGCCGGTGTAGAACAGATGCCACAGCCCGTCGTCGCCCTTGACCACCGACCCGGTCCAGGTCGTGCTATCGTCCCAGGCGGCACCATTCCGCTGGGGCTCGAACGTCGTACCAAGGTCGGTCCAGTTGACCAGGTCCTTCGACACCGCATGTCGCTGGGTCGCGTTCAGGTGGCGGGCGTCCGGGTCGATCAGCGACTTCGGCGCTTGCAGGAAATAGCCGTGCCAGGTGTCGCCATCCTGGACATACCAGCTGTCCCAGAACCAGAGGTCTTTGTGTTTGAAGGACATATCGGACTCCTCAGCCTTTCACGCCGGTCGATGCGATCGACGCGATGAAGGCCTTTTGCAGATAAAGGTAGAAGGCGAGGACGGGGACGGTGATCATCGACAGGTAGGCCATGACCTCGCCCCAGGCGACGTTCAGCTGGAAGAAGTATTGCAGGCCCACCATGACCGGGCGGTAGCCTTCCTCCTGCGTGACCATCAGTGGCCAGAGATACTGGTTGTACATGACCAGGAACTTCAGGATCGCCGCCGTCGCGAAGATCGGGCCCGACAGCGGCATGACGATCTTGCGGTAGATCTGGAACCAGCTGGCCCCTTCCACCCGCGCGGCCTCGATCAGTTCGCCGGGCAGGTCCTTGAAGTACTGGACGAACAGGAACACCGTCAGGCCGTCGGCGATGAACGGGACGATCTGCACGTGGTAGCTGTTCAGCCAGCCCCAGGTCAGACCCTCCATACCCAGCCAGGGCAAGTTTGCGACCATCATCAGCAGCGGGATCGCGATGGTCTCGAACGGAAGGATCAGCGTGGCGAGGAGGAGTGCCAGAAGCGTGCTCCGCCCCTTCCAGTTCACGAAGACAAAGGCAAACCCGGCCGCCGAGCAGACCAGAAGCGACAGGGCCACGGTCACCCCGGTCACGAGGACCGAATTGAAGACGAAGGTCGCCACCGGCGCGCGCTGGAAGGCGTCGGTATAGTTCTGCAGGCTGATGTCGCCCACCGGCAGGAAGGCCCGAAGGTTGCCAGAGTCCTGCAGCAGCTGCTGGTCGGGTTTCAGGCTGGACATCAGCATGAAGACCAGCGGGAAGACGAAGATGATCGCGATCAGGACCAGGACGGCATAGCGGGTCACAAGCCTTAGACCACGGTTGTCAGCGGATATCAGGGCCATCAGGTCTTCTCCCGCGTCAGCCAGCGTTGGATCAGGGAAATCGACAGCACGATCACGAACAGGATGACCGAAATCGCCGAGCCGGTAGAGATGTCCTGCTTGCCATACCCGCGCTCGATGGCCTGGAAGACGATGGTCTGGGTGCTGTCCAGCGGGCCGCCGTTGGTCATCACGTCGATCTGGGCGAACAGACCGAAGGCCTGCATGGTGATGACGATCAGGATCAGGACGGCGGTGTTCCGCAGCCCCGGCCAGGTGATGTAGCGGAAGACCTGCCACTTGGAGGCGCCCTCGATGGCGGCGGCCTCATACAGTGTCGGGCTTATGGTCTGCAGGCCCGAAAGCCAGATCACCATGTGAAAGCCCACCGCCTGCCAGATCGACATCGCGATGATCGACCCCAGCGCGGTCGAAGGGTTGCCCAGCCAGTCTATCGGGGGGATCAGGCCGAAACTGATCGACCCCAGAAGGTTGTTCAGCAGCCCCGATTGCCCGTCATAGATCAGCCGCCAGAGCAGCGAGACGACGACGATGGAAACCACGACCGGCATGAAGTAGATCGCGCGGAAGACGTTGATGCCCTTCAGGCGCTGGTTGATCAGCAGCGCCAAGCCAAGGGCAAGCGCCGCCTGCACCGGGGCGACGATCAGGACGAAGATGAAGGTGTTGACCACGGCTTTCATGAAGACGACGTCGCGGGCCAGGACATAGGTCTTGGCTTCGCCGCCCAGCGAAAAGCTGAACCACTCGCGCATGCCCGCAAGGTCCGGGCGGTCCGGGTTGTTGCGGGTCAGCGTGCGAAGCGAAGGGTATTCCGGCGCGCCGTCCTTCATCACCACCGCGCCGCTGTCGTCGCGGATCGGGTCCAACGTCAGCGTCGTCACGCCCAGAAGCTGGCGGTAGTTCGCCATTCCCACGAACTCGGTGGCGTTGGGCGAAACCAGACGCTGGTTGGTGAAGGAAAAGTAGAACGCCAGGAAAAAGGGCAGGATCACGAACCCGGCGATCAGAAGGACCGCAGGTCCCGCCATCAGCCAGCCCGTCCGGTTGGACACGGTGAACTTCGACGCCATGATCGCCTCGATACGTGAAGGGAAAGGGCTGGCGGCGGAAACCGCCAGCCAAGGCTCTGGGGAGAACCCGGCCCCGGTGTGACCCGGGGCCGATGGCCTTAGTGGCCGTAGCCGCCGTTCTTTTCGATGTCGGCGTTGATCTCGTCGACCGCTGCATCCAGCGTCGCCGCAACTTCAGCGCCGTTGGCAATGTCGGCCAGCGCCTTTTCGAAGACCTTGGCCTGCACGACGTAGCCCGGGGACACCGGACGGACCAGAGCGGTCTTGGCCGAGTAGTCGACGAACACCGACAGCGGGCCACCGGCCTTGTAGTTGTCGACCATTTCCGCCGAAGTCGGGGTCGCCGGGATCAGGCCGATGCCGTTCGAGAAAGCGGCCAGGTATTTGTCCTGCAGCGCGAACTCGATGAAGGCTGCGGCACCTTCCGGGTGCTTCGACGTGGCCGAGACGCCGAACTGCCAGCTTGCGCCACCGATCTTCGGGCCGGTGCCAAGGTCAGGCGCGGGCAGGAACACGGTGTCCTCGAACGCGCCAAGTGCACCCAGGGCCGCCCAGTTGCCGTTCCACGAGAAGGCGTATTTGCCCGCCGCGAAACCGCCATCGCGGTCAGCCGGGTCCTGCGTCGCCTGGGCGTAGCCGCCGGTGAAGAGACCCTGCCACCAGTCGCCAAAGGCCAGTGCGGCTTCGCCGTTCAGGGCACCTTCAGCGGTCTTGTAGGTCGAACGGTCGACGATGTCGCCGCCGAAGGACTGCAGGAAGGGCGAGAAGGCATAGGGATACCATTCGCCGGTCCAGGCCATGCCAAGGTCAAGCGCGAATTCCCACTTGCCGCTGGCCTTGGCAGCGTCCAGCGCCGCCATGAATTCGTCCTTGGTCCATGGCGCATCGACCGTCGGCGTGCGAAGACCAAGCTCGTCCAGGGTGGACTGGCGGGTGACGAGGGCGACCGCGGCATCCCAGAGGCCGATCGAATACAGCTGGCCGTTCCACATGCCCTTGGTGCCGGGCAGGAAGTTGGCGATCTTCGATTCGTCGATCTTCAGCGGCTGCAGATAACCAGCCCAGGCCCAGTTCGGCATGACCGGCCCGTCGACGTCCAGGATGTCCGGCAGGTTGCCCGCCAGCGCGCCCGCGACGACCGAATCGTTGTAGGCCGCCTGCGGGAAGCTTTGCAGTTCGACCTTCCAGTCAGCCTGGGAGCCGTTGAAGTCGGTGATGACTTCGTTGATCAGCTTAAGCTCGACCTCGTTGCCCGCACCATGATACCACATGGTCAGCGTTTCCTGCGCCTGGGCGACCGAGGCCCAGCTCAGGATCGCGGCCGAAGCCGCGAGGGTGAACATCTTCATTTGGTTTCCTCCCTTAGGGTTCTGAAAGTCACGACGTTCTCGGGGCGCACCTCGGTGACCGAGGCGCGCCAGTGGACAGGCCCGGCCACAAGGACCGGGCTTTGGTCATCCCGGCTTTCGCCGGAAATCAGTTGCATCAGACGCTCGCCCGCGCGGACGCCAAGAGCGTTGTAGGGCAGCTCTACGGTCGTCAGCGGCGGATAGAGCGTCTCGGCAATGGCGCGGTAGTTGTCGAACCCCGCCACGCCGATCTCGTCCGGCACCTTGCGACCCATCGACCGCAGGATGCCGTAGACCATCATCGCCATCTGGTCGTTGCCGCAGCACAGGACCGTGGGCGGCCGATCCAGCCGCAGCATCCGGTCGATGCTGTCCCACAGCAGTTGCGGGCCGGTCTCGGGCTGGTCGAAATCGACGTTCGCCAGCAGCGCCGTATCATAGGGCAGCCCGGCCTCGGCCAGGGCGTCGCGGTATCCCTGCGGACGCAGCTTTCCTGCCACCATGTCGGGACGCAGCGACAGATAGGCGATGCGCCGATGACCCGCCGCAATCAGACGGCGCACCAGGTCCGCCTGCAGCCGCCGGTCGTCGGGCACGACCGAGGCCGTACCGCGCGCATCAATGCAGTTCGCCAGCACCAGCGGCGTGTCGTCCGGCAGCTCGGGCAGGTTCACTTCCTGATGGTATTCGGCAACATAGATCAGCCCCTCGACCCGGTGCGACAGGAAGGTGTCGATCAGATGCGGCACCCGGTCCTTGCGGCCCGCCGTATCGGCGATCATCACCGTCATGCCCGAAGATTCAAGCGCCCGCTGCACCCCCTGGACGATATAGAGGTCCGGCAGGCCCTGCTGCGTCGAAAGCTGGTTCTTCGTGGAAATCGCCCCGGTGATCAGCCCGACGATCCCCGAGCGTTGCGCCCGCATCATCCGCGCCGCGTTCGACCGCACATAGCCCAGCTCGCGCATCGCGCGTTCCACGGTATCGCGGGTTTTCTCGCCGACCGGCCCGTCTGCGTTCAGCACACGGCTGACGGTCTTGGGAGATACCCCGGCCAGACGTGCGACATCATAAATCGTCGACATGCCCGGCCTCCCCTCCAGACTGTGACATCGGTGTCATGACATCGATGTCATATGAAGGGTGAGTCTGTCAACAGGGTAGTCGGGACATTGGTCCCGGGCGGGGTCAGGCCGTCTGGTGAAAGACGAAGGACCGCATCGACACCGACCCAAGGTCGATGGCATCGGTCATGAAGGTCAGCTGATCCTTCGCATCCGACGTCCCCGCGATGGTCAGCGCGGGCATGTAGTGGTCGACCGTCGGATGCGCCATCCGCAGCAGCGTCCCCAGCCCCTCGGCATCCGCAAGCGGCTTCAGATCCCGCGCCTCCAGCCGGTCGGCGAACAGCCGGTCAAACTCTAAGGCGAAGTCCAACGGTAGCCCGCCGAACCGCATGGCGCGCAGGTTGTGGACCACGTTGCCCGACCCCAGGATCAGCACCCCCCGGTCGCGCAGCTGCGCCAGCGTCCGCCCGACCTCCAGCTGATGCGCAAGCCCGCGCCCCATGTCGATGGACACCTGGAACACCGGCACCTGCGCTTGCGGATAGAGAAATCGCAGCACTGTCCAGGCCCCGTGGTCAAGGCCCCAGCTGTCATCCTCGGCCGCATGGTGGCTGGCCAGCAGGCTGACGACTTCGCGCGCCAGATCGGGCTTGCCGGGGGCCGGATAGTCCATCGCATACAGCGCATCGGGAAAGCCGTAGAAGTCGTGGATCGTCTTCGGCAACCGGGACACATCGACCAGCGTGGTGCCCTGCGTCATCCAGTGCGCCGACACGACAAGGATCGCCTGCGGCTCCGGCAGGCTTTGCCCCAGCGCAGTCCAGGCGCGGCTATAGGCAGTGTCCTCTAGCGCGTTCATCGGACTGCCGTGGCCAAGGAACACCACGGGCATCCGGGCCGAGGGCTTCAGCCGGTCGCGCAGGGCGTGCAAGTCGGTGATCGCGCTCATGGCTGTGGTCCTTTCGGAAGGGCTGACTTGCATGGATGTAAGGATTGACTGACCTGCGAAAAATGGCGAAGTTAACGAAAGACTATCCACAAAATATTCGGAATGAAATGGACCTAATTGATGAGCTAAAGGCCTTCGTCGCCACAGCGCAGACCGGGTCCTTCACTGCGGCAGCCGATCAGCTGGGGGTATCAAACCGGCTGACCTCGAAGTATGTCGCCGAACTTGAGACGCGGCTTGGCGTGCGCCTGCTGCAGCGGACGACGCGCAAGGTCGGCCTGACGCCCGCAGGGGATGACCTTCTGTCCCGGGCGCCCGCGCTGCTTGACGATCTCGACTCCCTGATCGGTGAGGTGTCCGAAGGCTCGCGCGGGTTTGCCGGGGTGATCCGGGTCTCGGCTTCGGTCACTTTCGGCGAGATCTGGGTGGCCGGGATGCTGGACCGCTTTGGTCAGCGCAACCCGGCCCTGTCTTTCGACCTGAGGCTGAACGACCGGCACGTCGACCTTGCGGCTGAGGGCATCGATGTCGCCTTCCGCATGGGGCGCAGCGATGCGCAGACGCTGAAGTCGCGCAAGCTGGGAAGCTTTGCGTCGGTGCTGGTCGCCAGCCCCGACTACCTTGCCCGCATGGGCACGCCTCAAAGCCTGGCCGACCTTGCGCAGCATGACTGCATCCTTGACACCAACCGCCGCGCTCCGCGTCGTTGGGTCTTTGGTCCGGAAGACGCTGCGGTCACGGTTACGGGCCGGTTTCTGGTGAACTCGGCCCGCGCGGCCGTGGACCTGGCGGCGAAGGGCCGGGGCCTTGCCTGCGCCCCGCGCTTTTCGGTCTATGAGGCGCTGAAAACCGGCCGCGTCCTGCGCGTCCTGCCCGACCTGCCCGGCGAGACGGGGACGCTAAGCGCCGTCTACCTGGAAGGCCGCGTCCTGCCCCGCAAGGTCCGCGCTCTGATCGACTTCGCGGCCGAGGATATCAAGGCGCTCGACATCCTGTGACCCATGGACCGAGATGGTCTCTGGCCCGATTTACCAGCGTCAGAACCTACCCCCCGCCCCTTGGCTTGCGGCTTGCGCCCTCAGCCAATGGACCGGGTGACTGTCCACTGGACAGTCACCTGATCGGTCCGCCCGCCCCATATTCAGGGCCGAGAAAGCAAATCTTCGTTCAATGATACCTGAGCCCGCCCTATTGGCTTGAGGCCCGGATCATCAGCTTCGGCTCGATCCGCAGGGTTGCGGGCTGGGTCTGCCGCCCGTCCAGCACGTCCAGGATCAGGCCCGCCGTCCGCGCCCCGATCTCGCGCGGGAAGGGGTTGATCGTGGTCAGGGCGGGGACCGAAACCTCGGCGATCTCATAGTCGCCAAAGCCCGCGATACAGATGTCCTCGGGCACCCGCACCCCCCGGCGCTGGCATTCGGTCAGCGCGCCAAAGGCCGACAGGTCCGACACGCAGATCACCGCCTCGGTATCCGGTCGCGTGTCCAGCAGCCGCCCCATCGCA